>WVZO01000465.1 GCA_011772425.1 Candidatus Aminicenantota bacterium | reverse complement strand
TTTACGCCTTTTATCATACCAACTTTATGACTTTATCATGGCATAGATATCTGTATGAGTCGTGTAAAATCCTTTTTGGGAGATGCTTATCAAATGCTCCGGGGTACTCTTCTCCGCTTATTTTATGACAAGAAATCACCCCCGGAAATAACTCTGGGAGACAGGAGACAAAAAGTCATAAAGTCATGCACCGAGCACATTCTCAGAGCACATTCTTCGCCGTATAAATCCGCGTGCAGCCTGTTTATATCGCGGTTTTGTCTATGGAAAACCCAATGCGCCTACTTTAATATGTTTAAAAATCTTTTCGACAAAAATGCATTCGCGGCTAACCTTATATAGGCCGCCTGCGCCGCGGATATTCGTGGCTAAAATTAGCATTGAAATTTTAAATCATTTCATATAAAATAACATTATGAAGTCACATTTCTTTTTTAAACGGCAAAGGAGTTCAATGATATGATATGTCCTTCCTGCAGCCGCAACCATAAATACCGCGACGGCATGACCTGTGCATGCGGCTATCATTTTGTTTTTAATCCCAAAATCGACAGACTCACCGATGGCAAATTTCAAACCGTTATCAAACAGGCCAGCAAGAATGACACTTATTTTTTTACCAAAAATCAACTTTATACCGCCTTTTGCCGGAAATCCCCTAAACCTGTAAGTGTACTGGTACTTATCGGCATATTTATCGTATCAGTTTTTGTGGTCATAATCGGCTTGATGATCGGTTCATGGGAAGTCACGGTAGGTTCCGTTTTTGTGGCTGTGTTATTCCTGGGCGCCCTGTTCGGCATTCCTTCATCCATAAAGAAGTTTCTTTCCAGGGATAACTTCGATACCTTATTGCACAGATGGATGCAGGTAAATGAAATTCCCAAACTCCTGGTAAAACCCCAATTGGGAGCCCCCCCAGCCCAACAATGGCAGGAACCGGATATTTTCGATTACGGGGTGGAACGCATCCTGGTAGTAGAACACGATATATTGGTGGATTTATTTGTAAAAAACGGGTTTCATGCCGAACAATCCTGTTTGATCATATCTGCCAACGGCTACCCCACATACCTGGCGCAGCGGCTGCCGGAACTAGTTAAGAAAAACAAAAATATAAGTATTTTCCTGCTTCACGATTTCTCACCCACCGGTTCCACCGTGGTAAACAAATTCCTGGATTCCCACAAAGAACTGTTCAAGAATGCCCGCATCCTGGATGTCGGCCTGTTCCAGGAAGATGTGAAAAAGATAAAAGTATTTAAACGCTTAATGCTGGAAAAAGAACCAAAGCGCGTTCCGGTTGATGCGATTCCTTATGCTTATTTGGCACTGTTGTTTAGCGGATCCATAAGTAAAGGAATTCCCTTCAGTCACCTTCTACTGGAATGGTTGGAAGATGACGGAGATGATGGTGGTTCCTATGGATAACAAAACGTATTTTATTGCGGTTTCTACCGTGGGGAATTAAAAAAGGAGAACCATAGGAATTCATATGGGTGCACTGTTCGGATTCTCAGGTCCTCCGGATCCCCTTTTGCTGGAGCGTATGGACAACGTGCTTACCCACAGGGGAAATTATCCCACCCAAAAGGATACTCGACATCAGGGAACCATTTGTTACCGGCCCGGGTTTGAACCGGAATTAGAGAACCGCCTGGGCGCCGGTATATATAGTGAAAACCAAAACCGGCAAACCATTGCCCTGGCAGGACAGTTGTTCAGTGAAACACCGGCCAAAGCCGTGCTTCCCTGGTTACTCCAACAGTACCGCAGCCAGGGGCCTGATTTTCTCACCGGTTTGCGGGGCGCATTTGTCCTGGTGATCCGGGATGGAGACATGCTGGTGCTGGCCAGGGACGGTGCAGGGGTAAGAACTGTTTACTATGCTTTTTTCAATGGACGATTCCGTTTTGCCATCGAACCCAAAGGAATTATGGCCGACCCCGAATTTCCCCGCCGCATACGACCGGCGTCCGTGGCCCAATACCTGACTTTTAGTTTTGTACCTGGAAATCATACCATGCTGGAAGACCTCTATGAATTACCCGCCGGTCACGTTGTTGTTTTTTCTCCCGGCCAAAAAACACACCCACCGGCTCCCCGCCGCTATTTCTTTTTTGAAAACGTACCGGAAAAAGCAAAACAAGACCATAATGATGCGGATGATATGAATTGGGTTGAGCGTTTCAGTAAGACTTTCGCCGCTGCCGTAGAAGAGCGGCTCCCCCGGGATGAACCGGTGGGGGTGTTTCTTTCCGGGGGCATCGATTCCAGTATCGTGGCCAGCGAAGTGGCCCTTCGTCACCGCGGCCCGGTAAAAACCTATGCCCTCCATTTTGGTACAAAATATCCCAATGAACTGGCGTTCGCCCGGGCTGTGGCTGAAAGGTGCGGTACAGACCACGAGGAAGTGTTTATCCAACCCAAAACCTTTGTCCCCCACCTGCGGCAGATTATATGGTACCTGGATGATCCCATCGGCGACCCGGTAACAATGCCCAATTTCGAACTTTCCCGGTACGCGGCAAAAGAAGTCCGCTGGGTTTTTAACGGAGAAGGCGGCGACCCCTGTTTCGGCGGTCCCAAGAACGTCCCCATGATGCTGCACCACTGGTACGGCGGTATTAAACGGGGAAAACACTTCCGCGAACGCATGTACCTGGCTTCCTACCGCCGGGCCTATGATGACTTATCCCGGCTGCTGACACCCGATTGGCAAAAAAAGATCGATTTTAATTCCCACTTGATCGGCGTTTTAAAACCATTTCTCCAATGCCAAACACCCACCAGTTTTCTGGATAAACTTATTGCTATTAATATCCGTTTAAAAGGGGCCCACCTGATTTTACCCAAGGTGGAACGAATGACCGGCGCCTGGGGACTCACGCCATTGGCCCCCCTGTTTGATGAACGAATGGTGAAATTGAGCTTTGAAATGCCCGGCCGTATGAAACTATCCGGCGGCGTTGAAAAAATCGTCTTGAAACGTGCCTTTGCAGACAGGCTGCCCCCTGAGATCATTGCCCGTCCCAAAAGCGGTATGCGGGTACCGGTCCATTTCTGGTTCAAGGGCGAACTCAAACGCTATGCCGGCAAGATACTGGGCAAGAAAAGTATTAAAAATACCGGTATCTTTGACCCGGAACGGGTTCGCCATCTCCTGGATTACAATACCCTGGAAGGACGGGGACGCTACGGTTTGCGCCTCTGGATGCTGATTACTTTTGAAATCTGGCGGCGCATCGTTATTGAAAAGGAGCCCATGTGAACCCCTCGGCGAGGGGGGCCGCAGAAGGTCCTTCGGACCATCTCGAAGGCTTCCTTACCAGAATCGATCATTTGAATAACTGCTCTTGGAAATAATGAATATAATGGAAAAGACATTGTTTCAAACGTTTGTGGAAGCCTTCAAACTTTTCGTTTTATTATCTTCGGGCGAGGTTCGCATCATGAGGAACTACCATGAAACCAATATTTACTATTTCACAAGGTATGCTTTTGATGGTGGGTTACGGTATCATAGCCTTTGCCATATCCTGGCTTTTTTCGCGGCATTCCCATAGGAATAAACTCCAGTTCCTGGTGGCCAACCGGTCGCTGGGAAAGTGGGAAGCCGCGTTTTCAATATCCGCCACCTGGATCTGGGCGCCGGCGTTGTTTATTGCTGCCCAGAAAGCCTATACCCAGGGATTGGCCGGGCTTTTCTGGTTTACCGTGCCCAATGTGTTGTGTTTGATTATATTTGCATTCTTCGCAGAAAAACTTCGACAGAAAATGCCCTCAGGATTTACTCTCTCCGATTACATGAGAGAGCGTTTTTCCAAACGGGTGCAGAATCTTTACATGGTGGAGCTGGTAGGATTGGCAGCCTGCTCCTTTGGGGTGCAGCTCCTGGCCGGTGGGAAAATTATCTCTGCGTTAACCGGGATTCCCTTTTTCTGGGTTACTGTAGTATTGGCGGTGATTTCCCTGAGTTATTCGGTATTTTCCGGTATTAAAGCCTCCGTGGTAACAGACTATGCGCAAATGGTATGGATACTCCTGGTGGGATTTACCTTGATCCCCTGGGCCATTGGAAAAGCCGGTGGGATGGAGGTAGTCATCAAAGGGTTGGGAGGGGTATCCGGGGAATTTGCCAATATTTTTTCAGCAAAGGGCCTGGAAGTGGCGGTTGCCTTTGGTATCCCGGTAACCATCGGGCTGCTGGCCGGTCCTTTCGGCGATCAGTCCTTTTGGCAGCGGGCCTTTGCCACGAAACAGGAACATGTGAAGAGTGCGTTTATATGGGGTGCCATTATTTTTGCCCTGGTGCCGTTGTTGATGTCGTTAACCGGTTTCACGGCA
>WVZO01000199.1:508-11266 GCA_011772425.1 Candidatus Aminicenantota bacterium | reverse complement strand
CATCTGAAATCCCTGGTAAAGGATAACCCCTGAAACAACGAAAACAATTGCCAGTATCAGGGCATACCAGAGGGTCAGTCGGGACCGGATAGACCTAAACATCTTCATTTTCATCTATTTTATAACCTACCCCGCGAATGGTATGAATATATTTTTTAGAGAATCCTTTATCAATTTTCTCCCTGAGATGATTGATATAGACATTAACCACGTTACTTAACCCGTCGTAATTCATATCCCACACATGATCGATGATCATGGTCTGGGTAACGATGCGTCCCTTGTTGCGCATCAGGTATTCCAGCAGGGCGTATTCTTTACCGGTGAGGGTGATCGTTTTGTTTTCTCGCGTTACTTTCCTGGCCACGGGGTCTATTTCCAGGTCCCCGACTTTCAGGGTCTGGGTTTTATAATCCTGGGTGCGCCGCAGGAGGGCCTGTATACGTGCCAGCAATTCTTTAAAGGCAAAAGGCTTGGTGAGGTAGTCATCTGCTCCCACCTGGAGTCCTTTTACTTTATCTTCCAGTTGGTCTCTGACGGTCAGCATGAGGATAGGGGTAAGGTTCCCCTCTTGACGGATTTCCTGGCACACAGCAAAACCATTCTTTTTGGGCAGCATCACGTCCAGGATAATGAGGTCATACTCGTTTACCTGGGCTTGAAATAATGCTTCTTCCCCGTCATAACACACGTCTACTGCGTAATGCTCTTCTTTTAGACCTTTTTTTAAAAAACCCGCCACGCTTCGGTCATCTTCTGCAATTAAAATTCTCATGGTTCTCTTTTTTTGTGGTTTTCCAGGTAGGGAATCAGCAGGTTCACCAGTTCCCCGGCGCCGCTGTAGAGCACATCCACGGCCGGCAGGCCGGTCACCTGGGTGATGGCATCACATACCAGGGGAATCTTTTCCGGGGGGAGATTTTCATGGTTGATGGTAACGGCAGCCACAGGTTTCCCGGACAGCATTTCCACGGCATGAATTTGTTGGGCCAGGGGGTGAAGGGGGTAACCGGGAAAGCCGTCGTATTCTTTGCGCATGGGGGCATGCTGGAGGAAAACCAGGTCCGGGCGCCCGGCGGCCAGTATTTCAAATCCACCGGGATAAGCAGGATTCATTAAACTTCCCTGACCTTCGATCACAATCACATCCGGCCGGGAATGGTTCCAGGCAGACCAGACCGCATATTCAATTTCACCGGAGACAAAATCATTCACCAGCGAGTCCAGAATAAGGCAGTAATCAGCTCCCTGCATCCATGAGGTTTGACCGGTACCAATCATTTCGCAGCGGTACCCGGCATTGTTTAAGGCATGCACCAGGAGCCAGGCAGTGGTGCGTTTGCCGATGGCGGAATCGGTTCCCAGTACGGCGATTTTCAGGGATTCTACCTGCTCGATCCTGCCGGAGAAAAAGTGGAGCTGGCTCCGCGGGGGCGGTTTACGGATATCCCGGATGCGGACGTTTTTCTGTTTTGCGATTTCAGCGATATCCGGGTCTTCTGAAAGGAAGTCGTGCAGCCCGGAATCGATATGAAGACCCAGTTGGAGGGCGTTCTTAACATGCTGGCGGGCATCAGGACTGAGGCGTCCACCGTCGGGCGCCAGTCCCACTACGAAGTGAGTAACCGGGGTACCTGCTGCCCGGGAGGCCTCTTCAGCCGCCTCAACCGAAGCAAAAACCGGGATATTTTTGTTTTTACCGTCCAAAACGTCGCCGGCATCCTGCCCGGCATAGCAGGAATCCACCACCGACAGCACCCGGTAACGGCGAGTAAATCGCACCAGGCCGTGGGCGGTTTTTCCATAAGTGGTATTAAACGCCCCTTCGCAGTATAGGACAGCGTTTCCTTCAGGAAAGTTAGATGAATTGGGGTTCATGATTTCCTCCCGGTTAAAATCACCACATAGCGGTCATTGGGAAGGGGGTCTTTTTTGTGATGTTCGATTAATGCGATCAATCCGGCCGTGGACGCCGGTACCACACTCAATCCTTCCCGGTCCCGGATCAATTTGGCAAAGGCCATCATTTTTTTATCCGATGCATAACCGGCCCAGCCGCCGGTTTCGCGAATGGCATCCAGTACATAATCGCCGTCAATGGAATGCCAATTGATCAGGGGTTCGTTGACTTTGGTTTCACGGATTTTGGCAGCTTCCAGGTCGCTGCAGTTGGGAAGATTGTTTAGATAGGCATGCACGATGGGATTTTTCCTGAAGGAAGAACCCGCTGCTATTTTGGGTATCCGGGACGTCTTGCCCCTGCGGGAGAGACTGACAAAACCTTTATAAATTCCAGCCAATGTGGTGCCGTTGGAAACAGGAGCGGCCACGGCAAAGGGCGCATCCCGTAATTCGTCGTAGATCTCATAGGCGATTTGCCCGTAACTTTTTAATTGCAGGGCAGTATTGGCCCCCCCGGGATTGGCGTCGTAGACTTCTTCTTTTTGAGCGAATTCACTGGAAACTTCCACCGCCTTTTCATAGTCTCCCGGTATTCGCCGGATTTCCGCCCCCAGGTCGGTCATTTCTTTCACCCGGGAGGTATGATAACTCTGCGGGATATAGATAATACACTTCAGACCGGCCAGCAGGGCACCCAGGGCAACAGCAACACCGTAATTGCCGCAAGTGGCTAGGGTAATGGCATCGAATCCGCGGCGCAGGGCATCCATGGCCTGATCAAAGGCAATGCGGTCCTTCTGGGTTCCACTGGGATTGCCCCCTTCAAATTTCAGGAAAATCTGACGGAGTCCCACTTCCCGTTCAATGTTGCGGGCACGCATTAGTGTGGTATCTCCCACCTGCGAATCAATAATGTCTTCGTATGCTTCCAATCGCTCTTCCAGGGAACTTTCGTTGTCCAGGATAATTTCCCGCAGCGGCTGTAGTTCCCTGGTTACTTCTGCTACTTCCCCGGATGCACCATCGATGAGTTCTAAAACCTCATGCTCGATTTCCCGGGAATCCTTTTTTCCATTCTGATTATTATTATCCATTTTTTCCCACGGTTATTTTTGGTTTATTGTTTTAATCCCCCTTCCTTCGGGATTTTCTTCTTATTTCTTTTTACTCTTTTTCTTTTTGGCCGGCCCGGCTGCGATGATCGTCATGCAGTCTTCCAATGTAAGGGTTTTGGGGTCTGTCTTTTTAGGAATTTTGTAATTCTCTTTTTTATAAGAAATATAAGGCCCCCATCTTCCGTTCAGGATACGGATGTCCGGGTTCTTGTCAAAGGTTTTAATGATCTTCTGGCGGTCGGCCTCCCGTTTCTCTTTGATCACCTGGATGGCCCGGTCCAGTTCAATAGTAAAGGGATCATCCACATCTTTTTTTAAGCCGTAAAATGCGGATTGGTGTCTGATATAAGGACCAAACCGGCCGATAGCCACTACTACATCATGGTCTTGGTATTGTCCCAATGTCCTGGGCAGCTTAAATAACTCCAGGGCCTCTTCCAGTGTAATCGTCTCTATACGCTGATCTTTTCGAAGCGCGGCGAATTTGGGTTTCTCCGTACTTTTAGCGGAAGCGGTTGAACCGGCTCTGGTCTCACCCAACTGTGCCAGGGGACCATACCTGCCAATGCGAACAATGACGGGTTTGCCTGTTTTGGGATCGTTCCCCAGTCTCCGTTCACCCACGTTGCGCTGCGAATTTTCCGTCGTCTCCACCACTTTCTTATGAAAAGGCTGGTAAAACTTATCGATCATTTTATACCACACCAACTCACCCCTGGCAATTTCGTCAAATTCCTCCTCCACAAACGCCGTGAAATTATAATCCAGGATATCCTTAAAATGCTTTACCAGGAAATCATTGACCACCATCCCGATGTCAGTAGGAAAAAGTTTGGCTTTTTCAGCACCGGTGATTTCCGATTTAAGCTCTTCGCTAATCTCTTTTTCCGGTTGTTCCATGTCCAGGCGAATATAGTGATAATCCCTGGAAACTCCCTGGCGGTCTTCTTTAACCACATATCCCCGCTGCTGGATGGTGGAGATGGTGGGCGCATAAGTAGATGGTCGGCCAATACCCAGTTCTTCCAGTTTTTTTACCAGGCTGGCTTCGGTATATCGCGGCGGCCGTGGGGTATATCGCTCCACCGCTTCGATTCTCCCGGGGTCCAGGCGATCATTGACCCTGATTGGCGGCAAAAGCCCCCTGGTGGTCCCTTCCCTGTCATTTCCCAATTCTAAATCGGTTGATTCGGAATAAACCTTCAAAAAGCCATCAAATTTCAACACCTCTCCCCGGGCAATAAAGTGCTCATCCGATGTAGAGATATCAATGGTAACCGTGGTTTTTTCCAATAGAGCGTCGCTCATCTGGGAGGCAATGGTTCGCTTCCAAATGAGTTCATAGAGTTTTCTCTCTTGGGCGGTGCCAGTGACCTGTTTCTGGTTTAAATAGGTTGGCCGGATGGCTTCGTGTGCCTCCTGTGCCCCTTTGGTCCTGGTTCTATAACGCCGGGTCTGGGCGTAACGGTCACCGTAGGCTTTAGTAATTTCCGCTTTAGCCGTATTGAGGGCCAGGTCGGATAAATGAACAGAATCAGTACGCATATAGGTGATTTTACCGGCTTCGTAGAGCCTTTGCGCTATCCTCATGGTTTGAGCCACTGGAAACCCCAACTTCCGGCTGGCTTCCTGCTGTAATGTCGAGGTAGTAAAAGGTGGAGCCGGTGATTTTTTAGAGGGCTTGGTAACAATGTCAGCCACCCTGAATTCCGCATTCTTACACGTCTCCAAAAAATCTAACACCTGCTTCTTGGAAGGAAACTTCCGGGATAATTCCGCTTTCAGATCAACGGTTTTATTGTCTTTGTCCTTTACCTTAAATATGGCGGAGACCTTGTACGAAGAAGAGGCGCTAAAGTTAAGGATTTCCCTTTCCCGCTCCACCAGCAGCCGTACAGCCACTGACTGGACACGGCCTGCCGAAAGAGCGGGTTTTACTTTCCGCCACAATATGGGAGACAATTCAAACCCCACCAGGCGGTCAAGAACACGCCGGGCCTGCTGCGAATTGACCAGGTCTTGATCAATAGAGCGAGGATTAGCAACAGCTTGTGTGATAGCATCCCTGGTGATTTCGTCAAACACAATCCGTTTGGTTCTATGGGGTTCCAGCTTAAGCACTTCTGACAGGTGCCAGGCAATGGCTTCTCCTTCCCGGTCCTCATCGGAAGCCAACCAGACGGTTTTTGCTTCTCTGGCCAGTTTGGTTAATTCCGTCACTACCTTTTTCTTTTCCGGGGATACTTGATAGTGGGGTTTATAATTATTCTGCTTATCGATGCCAAAATTCTTTTTCACCAGGTCCCGGATATGACCGAAACAGGATTTTACAACAAAATCTTTTCCCAAAAACTTCTCGATGGTTCTTGCTTTTGCCGGCGACTCAACAATAACTAAATTATCCAATGCCATTTCCTTTTTTGTCCTTTTTTCTTAATATTATTTATATAAGCGGTTTTATCCGTTTTTGTCTTCTCAGGCAATAGGTGATTTTATAAGAAAATTTTTAAAATGTAAAGAAAAAAAATTTTTTTTCTTATTTTGACTGCCTATTGCTTACTGTCTACTTAGCTATTTCCCAGGTTTTGATAAATCCTTCGTTCCCTCTGTTTTTTGGTTGCGGTGGTGTGGTGGTCCATCGCCTCTGTGGTAAAAAAAAAATTAAAAAATCACTTGTATAAAAGAACTGAATGCGTTAGAATCAATGGGTTAAAAATAGGAGGTTTCTTGAGTGCAGAAAGATGATGTTCTGGATAAAGTTGCCATAACCGTTAAATCCCATAAACTCCTGAAAAAGTTGCTTAAGGAGAATCCCAAATTGGATGAGATCATGCGTAATTCCCGCAATGAGACGGAAGCACTGGTAGGAGTGAGGAACTGGGTGATGCAAGAATTGGAAGCCAGTCCCGCTGCGTTAACGTACTATAAAAACCAGCATACGGGGCGGGTGGACTTTGAAGCTCTTAAATGGCGCGACTATGCTGCCATTCGCATACTGGATTACATCGATCATGCCGGTATGGAGTTTGTGGACCTTAACCTGCGGGGTGAAGTGGCCATCAGTAACCCGATAAAGACCATCTGGATGGCTGTGACTCATGGTACAGGCGGGGCCAAGCCTTATTTTTTCGAAGACATGCTGCATCTTTTCCGTCAGTTTAGGGGTGAAGAAGAACCGAAACCTCCTATACGGGAAAAGGTAGAAGAATGGATGTCCCGGTATGTGTCCGGCCAGGACCCCAGGATTGTACGTCTGCGGGAAGAGAACCGCGAACGTATCCTGGAAATCATCATTAAAAAGATCGACAGCGGGAAAATTAAGGATGCGAAATTTAAATTCGAACCAGGGATGTCTCATGAACAGAAGTTTCTCCGGGTACTGGAATGGTGGAATGACTGGAAGTTTCACTTGAAATTTGCCGTGCGAAATCCAGATGATCTCAACGAGATGTTGGGTCACTCCCTGGACCCGGATACTATGAAGATTTTATACGATGCCCAAAGAGCGGGTATTCCATTTTTTGTGAATCCCTATTACCTGTCGCTGCTGCATGTGCGGGTGCCCTATTTTGCTATTGGTGCGGACCTGGCTGTCCGGTATTATGTGGTTTACAGTCAACAATTGGTGGATGAATTCGGTCATATTGTTGCCTGGGAAAAGGAGGACGTGGTGGAACCGGGGAAACCCAATGCTGCCGGATGGCTGCTGCCGTCCCAATACAATGTGCACCGCCGCTACCCGGAGGTAGCAATTTTGATACCGGATACCATGGGCCGATCTTGCGGTGGTCTCTGCGCCCCCTGCCAACGAATGTACGAATTCCAGAGAGGAAACCTCAATTTTAACCTGGATAAACTCAAGCCCGGTGAAACCTGGTCACAGAAATTGGCACGTCTGATGGAGTACTTTGAAAAAGACGCTCAACTGCGGGATATCCTGGTTACCGGCGGCGATGCCTTGATGAGTTCGGATAAGTCCATGGAACAAGTCCTGGAAGCGATTTATCAAATGGCGCTTCGGAAACGAGAGGCCAATAAAAAGCGGAAAGAGGGTGAAAAATATGCGGAATTGGTACGGGTGCGGTTGGGAACGCGCCTGCTGGCTTACCTGCCGCAGCGTGTTACCCCGGAACTCACCCGCATACTGGCTGATTTTAAGAAAAAAGCTTCTAAAATTGGAGTAAAACAATTTGTTATCCAGACCCATTTCGAATCGCCTATGGAAGTTACACCAAAGGTTAAAGAAGCAGTAGGGCGTTTGATTTCTGCCGGTTGGACGATGACCAACCAGTGCGTGTTTACCACAGCCGCTTCTCGGCGGGGACACACAGCCAAATTAAGACAGGTGCTTAATGAGGTAGGGATTCTGCCTTACTACACCTTTACGGTAAAAGGATACATGGAAAACTGGTTCAATTTTACCCCCAATGCCCGGGCCATGCAGGAACAACTGGAAGAAAAAATATTTGGTCAAATCCCCGGGAAACACCATGAGACCATTAAGAATTTTCCGTTGGAAGCAGAGACAATGGTAGAGAATATTGAAGATATGCGCAGAAAAGAGAATTTACCGTTTCTGGCCACGGACCGCAACGTGCTGAATCTTCCAAGTGTAGGAAAGAGTTTGACATGCCGGGTTATTGGGATTACCCGTTATGGCCGGCGAATACTTGAGTTTGATCATGATGGCACCCGTCGCCACAGCCCCATTATCAATAAAATGGGAAAAGTGGTTATCGTGGAGTCTAAATCCATCAGCGAGTATTTGCGTCAATTAGAAGAAATAGGAGAAGATATTTCCGAATATCAAGGGGTATGGGGATATTCATTGGGTGAGACCGAACCACGAATGCCGATTTACGAATACCCATCTTACGATTTCAAAACAACGGAGGAATTTACCAACCTTGAGATTAATTAAAAAAAATGAACCACGAAGCCACGAAGGACACGAAGGAGCACGAAGAAGAGAAGAAGGTAAGAAAAGATAAGTTTAAGGTTTCCCCAAACGTTTGAAGCAACGGTCCTCTTTTCGATTCATATCAATTGCAAAAGAGTCCTCCCGGCTGGTTGGTTCAGGTAAGGAAACCTTTAGATGGCGCGTATGCGCCTTCTATGGCTCCCCCCGCCGGGGGGCCGGAGGCAAAAACAAAAAAATGAAAGAGACAATTGATAAAATTACGGCCCAGGTAGGGCAAATTATACTGGGTAAAGACCGGGAAATCCGGATGATGTTTACCTGTTTGTTGGCGAAAGGGCACCTGTTGATCGAGGATATTCCGGGTGTAGGGAAAACCACATTGGCCCAGGCGTTGGCCAAGACATTGGGATTGAGTTACAAACGCATACAGTTCACCAGTGACATGCTGCCTGCAGATATTATAGGAACCACTATTTTTGACAAAGACAAGCATGAATTTCGTTTCCAGGCTGGTCCGTTGTTTGACCAGATGGTACTGGCAGACGAATTGAACCGAGCCACACCGCGAACCCAGAGTGCGTTATTGGAGGCCATGGAAGAGGGGCAGGTCTCGGTGGATGGTATCACCCATCAACTGCCCAATCCTTTTTTTGTGATTGCCACCCAGAACCAGCGGTACCATGTGGGGACGTTTCCTTTGCCGGAATCCCAACTGGACCGGTTTTTAATGCGTCTTAGCCTGGGATACCCGGATTACCAGGCGGAGCGGAAGATATTGATCGGTGAGGCCCGGATAGATATGCTCAAACGGCTGGAGCCCATCACAGCGACGGAAACGGTGTTGGAAATGCAGCAGCAGGTGCCAACGGTGCATGTTTCCGATGCTATCCTGGACTATGTGCAGGACATCATTGGGGTGAGCCGCAGTGGTTCTCATCATTACCTGGGGCTCTCGCCCAGGGCCGGCATATCTATAGTTCGGGCAGCCCAGGCCTGGGCCATGTGTGATGGCAGGGATATGGTGATTCCCGAAGATGTCCAGGCTGTATCAGGCAGTGTGTTGGAACACCGACTGGACCCTGAAGGAAGTAAAATCAAACACAAAGGTACGCCGGCGTCAGAGCAGTTGATTAAAACGGTTGCCATTAATAGGTAAATGAGCAAGCCATAAAAATGGAATCAAAGAGGTACAGAATAAAAAATCCGAAATTCGAATATCGAAATTCGAAACAAATTCAAATGACCGAAATTCAAAATTCAAAACACACTCTCGATGGGAGAACCTTTTTAATAACTCATATTGAGTATGATCTTTTTGATATTGTTTGGGACATTTGGTATTTGGATTTTGAAATTGTTTCGGATTTCGTGCTTCGTATTTCGAATTTCCTACCATTCTCTGATAAAACTATAATATTAAGGAACTAATTATTAACGTTCAATTTAACTACTATGACTAAAAGAGAAAATCGTCCCCGGACCAAACTTACCGGGCCGGGATTTACTTTGCTGATGGTATTGGCAGCCATGTTGATTGCTTCTGTCAACTACGGCAACAACATGGCTTATATTCTTTGCTTTTTGCTGAGCAGCTTGATGATGGTTACTTTCCTTTATACTCGCAACAATCTTAAAGGTTTAGAGATCAGTAATGTTCTTTCCCAGCCGGTGTTTGCCGGAGATACCCTTGAGTTTACGTTCGAACTGCACAACCGCACACGGGGAAGACGAACCGCTGTTTATGTGCTAGTTCATGGTGAACAAGCCGATGATGGTTTTTCAGGACCTTTTTCAGTGGAATCTCTCTCCCGCACGACTGGAGAAATCTCCATCATTGCTCCCCGGCGGGGGCGGTTCATTCTCTATCGTATTATCCTTTTGACTTTTTACCCCCTGGGATTGTTCCGGGTGGAACAGCACATCCGGGTTAACAAAGTCTACATTGTTTACCCCAGGCCGGTAGGAACTCGTCAGTGGCCGGAGAGGGAAATCCATGAAGATGATGCTGCTGAGGGTTTTTATGCCAGGGGCGGGGATGATTTTGTGGGTGTTCGGCCTTATCGTCCGGGAGAGTCCATGCATCGTGTAGACTGGAAAGCTGTGGCCCGCGGGCGTCCGCTTGTAGTAAAAGATTTCAGCGGCGGTGGGTCGAATCAACTGTGGTTCGATTGGAATCAACTTCAAGGTATGGGCACGGAGCAACGCCTGTCCCAATTGGCACGCTGGGTGTTGGAAGCAGACCAGGAAGGCAAGGAGTTTGGTTTGAGATTGCCGGGTGACAAAGTCAACCTCGACTCCAGCCCCGGCCATACAACCAAATGCCTGGAAAGGTTAGCGGTTTTCCAGTTCCTGGATTAAATAAACAAAATGAGACCATTAAAACTTAAATTAACAATAAGCAGGAAATCAAAGAATCCCCTTGACAGGCTTCCTATTCCCAAAGGAGCTGTTACCTGGCTGGTTATCTCCCTTGCTTTAGCTGTTAGCTGGCACATTCCTCACACGCAGATATGGGCAGTGGTGGCTGCCGTGGTATTTGGAGGTTGGGCGTATTGGCTGATATTGAAAGAAAAACCCCTGCCCCCGGCCAAACTAAAAATACTCCTGGCTGTGGGGTCTGTTATCGGCATTATTATCACTTATCGCTCCTACCTGGGCAGGGACCCAGGTATCACCACGTTGATCATACTATCCACTTTGAAGCTAATGGAACTCAAAACCCGTCGCGATTTTATGATTATTGTATTTCTTTGTTATTTTCTTGTTTTTGGTAATTTTTTATATGATCAATCCATCGAGGACCTGATCTTTACACTCACT
>WVZO01000199.1:0-443 GCA_011772425.1 Candidatus Aminicenantota bacterium | reverse complement strand
CTGTGGAACCTGTCGCAGGATTCCATGACCCGTTATCTGAGCGGCATAAATGACGAGCTTCGTCCCGGTCAGATCGCTGAACTGGCGAAGTCCACTCTTCCGGCCTTCCAGGTGCAATTCCCCAGGGGCAATATGCCGAAGAACAGGGACCTTTATTTTCGTGGGTTGATTTTGTGGTTTGTCAAAGGGGGACGCTGGGGACGTTGGTACCAGGGTATTTTACCGGCCCGGTACCGTCGTTCAGGTCCTATGACCGCCGAAGGTATTTTGCAGGTAATTACACTGCATCCCCACAATCAGCGGTGGCTTTTCGGGCTGGACAGACCCGTGGTTTTCCCGCGGTGGACAGGAGTACTGCCCGGGGGCGTTTTCCAGATTTCACGGCCAATCAAAAGTCTTTACCGTTACCGGGTGCTTTCGAGGTTAAACCCTGAAGACAACGA
>WVZO01000765.1 GCA_011772425.1 Candidatus Aminicenantota bacterium | reverse complement strand
TTCACCGATTTATCCCAGGCTGCTTCGTCATGGTCATGGGATTTTGGTGACGGCGGCACCTCGACCGAACAGAACCCCACCCATACCTATACGGCGATGGGAACGTACACCGTAACCCTGACCGTCTTCAACGAGTTCGGGTCTGACACCGAAATTAAAACCAATTATATCACCGGGAAGATCCCCCAACCCCCGATTGCGGATTTCACCGCCAGTGCCACGGATATTAATATCGGCAATAGTGTTACGTTTACGGACCAATCCCTGGAAAACCCGACCTCATGGTCCTGGACCTTTGAAGGCGGTACGCCGGCCACCAGCACGGAGCAAAACCCGACGGTTACCTATAATACGGTAGGTACGTTTGACGTGACCTTAGTGGCCACCAATGCCCAGGGCAGCGATACCGAAATCAAAGTGGATTATATTTCGGTGTCCGTGAAACCCTACTGCGCGTCACAGGGAAATACCTATAGTATGGAATGGATCGCCAGGGTCCAGGTGGGTGCAATGGATAATGCCTCAGGCGCTGCCGGATACACTGATTTCACTTCCATCACCTGTGATTTAACCGAGGGCAGCACAGCGAACGTTATCTTGACCCCCGGTTTTTCAGGTTCCAGTTATACCGAATACTGGAGAATCTGGATCGACTATAATGATGACCATGATTTTGAGGATGCAGGAGAAGAAGTGTTCAGCGGTGCAGGCAGTGCTGCGGTTACCGGCAATTTCACCGTTGCCTCGGGTATAACTGTTAATACCCGGATGAGGGTCTCCATGAAGTACGGCGGTTATCCCACGCCGTGTGAAACGTTTACCTANNCCCTTCCTGCCTCGGGATGCTCACCAATCCCGGTTTTGAAACAGGTACCTTTGCCGGTTGGACTCCAATCGGGGATGTCAGTATCACCTCTGACTCCCATACCGGTTCATATGCTGTCAGCGTGGATGGCGCCAACAGTTCAGTGGAACAGGTGGTCATCGATCTATGCGGAAGCACCACTTATACGGTATCCTGCTGGGGTAAAGCCAAATCCAAGGCCGGTGTATACCTGGGGGTAAAAAATTACGGTGGAGCTGAACAGACGGTACAATTTACAGATTCCAGGAATTACGTCCAAAAGTCGATTACCTTTACCACCGGATCAACCAATACCAGTGTGACTGTATTCTTTACTAAGTCGGATAACAAATTCACCGGCCTCGCCGATGATTTTGAGATTATTAAAAACTAACGGGAGTTAAAGTAACAGTTAAGCTGTTTTTCACCACGAAGGCACGAAGGCATTTACAATGCGGTAAAAAGCACGAAGGTAGAAGGGATTTTATGGATTTTTTGTGTCTCTTTGTCTTTTTTTCTTCGTGTCCCTTCGCGTGTCTTCGCGGTTAACTTAACTGTTACGAGTTAAAACCTGTTTTAGAAAATAAAAAAATAGGAGGTATTTACAATGAACAAAAAAAGATGTTTGATTCGTAAAATCTCTTTTACTATTGTGTTAGTCTTTGTTTTATTCAGCTTTATGGCCACAAGCTCATGGGCAGCTAAAAAAGTCGAGTTTTACCAGGCAAAGGCAAACGATTATATC
>WVZO01000618.1:351-17026 GCA_011772425.1 Candidatus Aminicenantota bacterium | reverse complement strand
GCGGCTCACAGGCAAATTATCTCTACTCGATTTATGCCACGTATGCCCCGGCCGGAGGTCCTTCCTATGGTACTGTTGGTAACACCACCATATTCGGAAGTACGTCCGTGGCTACCAACCGTCGAGCCATGCCCTTTACCATGCCCGAGGACGGTACCATTGAAAGCGTCACCATATACCATGTCGGCGGCAGCGGCGGGCTGATTTTGGGTGTGTACGACGGCGAGGGTACACCGCAGAACCGGTTGGGTGTCACCAATTCCACCACCATCAACGGCAGCGCCGGCTGGCAGACCATTAACCTGCAAAGTCCCGCATTTGTCGCGGGAGGCAGCACCGTCTGGTTAGCCTGGGTCTTCCAGAGTAACCCGGGAATTCGCTATCAAACCGGTTCACCCGGCAGATACCAGTCCAGTCAAGGGTGGTCCGGCGGCATGCCTGATCCCTTTGGCAGCGGCACCCAGGCAAGTTATCTCTACTCGATTTATGCCACGTATCTCAAATGACCATATGGCCGGAAACGGCTCTAGGCATTGAATAGTTCCACAAGCGGGTGTTCGGTCTTTTGGCGGGTGACATCTGCACCCAAAGAAAAGACCGGGCACCCGTTTTTTTTTAGCAAAGTCTATCTCCAGCTAAAAATGAAGGAGTAATAAAATGAAAGGTAAGAGAAGTATTTTCTTAGTCAAGTTTGTATTCTTGTTGATAATTTTTTCGTCCTTTTTCACCGGCCAGATGTTGGTAAGCGGCGACAAGACAGGCCCCCCGGTTTTGGCCCGTGTAGAAGTGACGGGAATGTTAAATGACCTGGGACTCCCGGTGTATGCGCACTTGCAGGATGGGACCGGTCAAGATTATGCCCTGGTGATTGCACCGCAAACCCAATTGGACCGGGCAGGCGCCCGGTATCGCATCCTGGATAAAGATGCCCGGAAAGCAGATTATTTTATTATCAGCATGTTTCCCGCAAATAAGCGGGTGCCGGCGGATCAATTGGATAATGTCCTGCTTGACGACGGGGTCCAGGTAATCATACGGTCCACCTTTAAAAAAGTAAAGGCCCTGGTTGAGTCGGATTTTAATGTGCAGCGGCTGGACGATACCCCGATGGTATTGGCTGCGGCCCCGCATCAATTGGAAATTTCACCATTGGCGGTGGAGTACAATGCCGCCATTGCCCAACTGATCAACCAGGTCACCCAGACCACGGTGGAAACCTACGTCAGGAACCTGAGCGGCGAAAACCCGGTAAACATCGGCGGAAGCAGTTATACCATCACCACCCGCCACACCACCTCGGGTACCCCCATTGAAAAAGCCACCCAGTACGTCTATGAGTTTATGCAGGGCCTGGGATTGACAGTGAGCTACCACAATTGGTCGGAATTGGGCTATTCGGGCCGGAATGTCATCGGTGAGAAAACAGGTACCATCCAGCCGGATGAGATCCTGTTAATCACCGCCCACCTGGATGACCTGCCTTCCGGCGGCATTGCCCCCGGAGCAGACGATAACGCCAGCGGTTCGGTGGGGGTGATGGTGAGTGCGGAAATGCTCAGCCAGCAGTCCTTCAACCGTACCGTGCGTTTCGTGGTTTTTACCGGTGAAGAGCAGTGGCTCCTGGGCAGTTCCGCGTATGCCGACCTGGTTTACCAGGCCGGGGATAATATTGTCGCGGTGTACAATATGGATATGATCAGCTATGATGGTATCGGTGAACCGTACCTGCGGCTGCATACCCGCATCACTTCCAATCCCGGGTACCCGGGCGACCTGGCCATTGCCAACACCTTCATCGATGTGGTCAACACCTACAGCCTGGACAATGAACTTTCACCCATTATCGATGCGGACGGTATCACCCAGAGCGATCATAGTCCCTTTTGGAGCAACGGTTATTCCGCCATCCTGGGAATCGAAGACGATCAAAACGATATATCTCCCTACTACCATTCGACAGCGGACACGGTTTCCACCCTCAACTTGACTTATTTTACCAATTTTGTCAAGGCCGCGGTGGGAACAGCGGCGCACCTGGCTGTGATCGATGACGGGACGTTAATTGCAGAGTTTACCGCTTCCCCCACTTCCGGTGCCGTGCCCCTGACCGTTAATTTCACCGATCTATCCGTGGGGGCCACGTCGTGGTCATGGAATTTCGGAGATACCGGCACCTCCACCGACAAGGACCCCACCCACACCTATACCTCCACCGGGACTTACACCGTAACCCTGACCGTTACCAATGCGTCCGGGTCCGACACCGAAACCAAAACCGATTATATAACCGTTACGGCACCACAAGCCCCGGTTGCCGATTTTATTGCCAGCGCCACCAATATTTCAGTGGGTGACAGCGTCACCTTTACCGACCAGTCCCTCAACAACCCGACATCATGGGATTGGACCTTTGCCGGCGGCACGCCTGGCAGCAGCACGGCGCAAAACCCGACGGTTACCTATAATACCGCGGGTACGTTTACCGTGACTTTAACCGCCGCCAATGCCCAGGGCAGCGATACCGAAACCAAAACCGATTATATTAATGTGTCCGCTGTACCCTACTGCACGTCATCGGGAAACAGCCAGAGTTACGAATATATCGCCGGTGCAGCAGTCGGTGATTTAAATAATTCCTCGGGGGCCTCTCCCTATTCTGATTTTACTTACCTGGCGGCTCATTTAACCCAGGATGATACGGTTAATGTTTCCTTAACTCCCGGTTTCCCCGGTAGTTCGTATACCGAATACTGGAGAATCTGGATCGACTATAATGGCGACCATGATTTTGAAGATACGGGAGAGCAAGTGTTCAGCGGTTCCGGGAGTTCTATAGTAACCGGCAGCTTTACCGTACCAACTTCCACGATTACCGGTGACACGCGGATGCGGGTGTCCATGAGCTACAGCACCTATCCGCCGATGTGCGGCACCTTCACCTATGGTGAAGTAGAAGATTATACTGCCAATATCAGTGCAGCATGTACGCAATATACCCTGACCACCAACACCGTGGGCAATGGAAACATCACATTGAATCCTACCGGCGGCACGTATTGTGAAGGCACGGTGGTTACCCTGACCGCCGTACCTGATACGGGTTGGCAGTTTGACAATTGGAGTGGTGATTTGAGCGGTTCCACCAACCCCACGACCATTACCATGAACGCCGACAAAAACGTGACCGCTAACTTCTCGGAAATCGGGAACTGCACTGACACGGTTGGCTACACCACGGTATTCGGGAGTACCTCCACCAGTCCCAACCGTCGGGCCATGCCTTTTACCATGCCGGAGAACGGTGAAATCTGCGGCGTCACCATTTACCATGAAGGCGGCAGCGGCGGACTGATTTTGGGTGTGTACGACGGCGAGGGTACACCGCAGAACCGTTTAGGAGTCACCCCCATCACTACCATCAACAGCGGCGCCGGCTGGCAGACCATTGAACTGACCAGTCCTGCCTATGTGGCCAGCGGCTCAACCGTCTGGCTGGCCTGGGTCTTCCAGAGTAACCCGGGAATTCGCTATCAAACCGGTTCACCCGGGAGATTCCAGTCCTCTCAGACCTGGTCCGGCGGCATGCCCGATCCCTTTGGCAGCGGCTCACAAACCAGCTATATCTACTCGATTTATGCCAATTTCACCCCCAGTGCTCCTCCGCAATATACCCTGACCGTCAACACCGTGGGCCAGGGTACGGTTAGTCTTAATCCTCCGGGCGGGGTATATGATGCAGGAACCGTGGTGACCCTGACGGCCACACCTGATTCCGGTTGGTTGTTTTCCAATTGGGGCGGCGATTTGACCGGTTCCACTAACCCCACCACCATTACCATGAATTCTAACAAAACCGTGACCGCCACCTTCATAGAAGAAGGCACCACCGGAACTGTCGGCAACGAAACGGTATTTGGCAGTACGTCCACCAGTGGCTACCGTCGGGCCATGCCCTTTACCATGCCGGAGAACGGTACCATCACCAGCGTCACCATTTACCATGCCGGCGGCAGCGGCGGACTGATTTTAGGTGTGTACGACGGCGAGGGAACACCGCAGGCCAGGTTAGGTGTCACTCCCAGCACCACGATCAACAGCAGCGCCGGCTGGCAGACCATTAACCTGACCAGTCCTGCCTATGTGGCTGGCGGCGCAACCGTCTGGCTGGCCTGGGTCTTCCAGAGTAACCCGGGAATTCGGTATACCACCGGTTCACCCGGCAGATACCAGTCCTCTCAGACCTGGTCCGGGGGCATGCCTGATCCCTTTGGCAGCGGCTCACAAACAAGTTATATTTACTCGATTTATGCCACGTATAACAAATGACCACATGGCCGGAAACGAATATAAGTTTTGAATAGTTCTATTATCGGGTGTTCGGTCTTTTGGCGGGTGGCACCCGCAGCCCAAAAAAAAAGAGCGGACACCCGATTTTTTTTGGCAAGTCGCATCTGCTGTGAAAAAAACCACAGATTACACAGATTTACACAGATTAAAAAAAGAATATAAAAAAATCTGCGAAATCTGTGTAATCTGTGGTTTCCCTTTTTTAATTGTCTCCGGGCGAGGCCGCGGCATTCATGATTGACTGTCCCAAATCCACCCAATCCATTGACAGTGTTGGCTTTCTTCTCTATAATTTGGACCATGAAAGTAATTGACCTTTCAATTGTAATGGCTTTTAGAAATGAGGGCAGCGAACCTGAGATGACAGTCAAATCGATCTTAGAGACATGCGATAACTCCGGGATTGAAATACTGGCGATTAATGATTGCAGTGACGAAGAAGCGGATTTTTCCCGATATCCTCAAGTAAGATATATTTGTAATAAAAAGCGTTTAGGTGTTACTGGTTGTAGAGATTCAGGAGTTGATGAGGCAAGGTCGGAAAACGTCTTAATTATCGATGGTCATATGCGGTTCAGAAAAGATAATTGGCTAGAAAGAGGGATAGAAGCAATCGAAAAAAATCCCGGGTCAATATTTTGTACAACATCTGTTGATATCGGTTCCGGTAATTTCGATTTAAAACAAGCTGTATTACCCATTAATCATGGCTTGCCTTATTATGTCGGC
This sequence comes from Candidatus Aminicenantota bacterium, assembly GCA_011772425.1. Classification (GTDB taxonomy): domain Bacteria; phylum Acidobacteriota; class Aminicenantia; order UBA2199; family UBA2199; genus JAKAGC01. The sequence goes on along the minus strand of WVZO01000618.1, from coordinate 11,950 downwards.
TGCGGCTTGAAATTGTTTTTAACTCAAAAAGACAATCCCTCCAGACCCGGTAATTATAGAAATATTATAGAGTCCAAGTGGGCCGAAGAAAGAGATGGAAGAATTTATCAAATTCCCTGTCTGATGGGTTCAAACTATTTCTTTAAAAAAGCCTGGTATCAAAAACTGCACGGATTCAAGGGGTTGAAGACCTGGGGAAACTCCGAACCTTTTCTTAGTTTAAAATCCTGGCTTGCCGGCGGTGACGTTAAGATAATAAAGGATATAGAAATAGGGCATTTATATAGGAACAAAAATCCCAACGCTGTTCCCTCCGAGCATATCATTTACAATAAAGCAGTAACAGCAAAAATTCTATTTACCCCGGAGTTTGCTGAGGAATTAATTCACTTCCTGGATGACAATCCAAAAGTCGATAAAGCCAAGGAGCTGTTAAAAGCCAATGCCGAAGAAATAGAAGCAGAACGCAGCTATTTTAAGACAATAGCTAAATTATCGCAAACAGATTGTTTTAAAAAACTGCGGATTGATTATATTATATGAATAAGCAGAACTCAGTAAAGGAAGTGTCTTTACTGAGTTCTGTCTTCTTGATTCTTGATGATTCGCTTTTACTGCCCGGCTGACCGGGTTTGTTTTTTTGTGGCTAATTGTTCTCACCATCTCTTGACTCTTCGCTTTGTCCTGTCACGGTGGGAGTACGAGTATTTGGACTTTGCTTTTTTGTGATTTCGGATTTTAACATGTCTTTTATAATTTCCAGGTCTACTATTATACTTTTTTTTGGATGATTTCGAGTATTTGGAATTCCTGTTGTCGTAATTCCTGTGGTTGTAATTCTTGTTGTTGTAGTTTCTGTTATTGTAGTTTCTGCTGTTGTAATTCTTGTTGTTGTAGTTCCTGTTGTTGTAATTCCTCTTGTTAGAATAGTTATTGTGTTTATACCTTTTGTGTGCATGTACTCTTTGCTGCATTATTCGCCGTCTGTTTTTGTGATACCATTTGTTATGTCGTCTGTTTTTGTGGTACCTTCTGAAATCGTGTCTTAACTTGTGGTGATACCTCCGGTTCCATCGGTAGCGATTATAAAAGTCGAAATAGAAATTAAATCTCAAATAGCTGTCGTAGTAGTCAAGGCCGCAGCAGCTCAATGTGATAAATCTCGTCCTGGGGACCCATACAAAGTTGTGTCTATGTAAATAGGGTCTGAAGATATAGGCAGGCACCACGAAAGTGATATCACCCACCAATACGAAGTAGAGACCGGCCCGGTGGTGGTGGAAATAGTAGACAGGACCCCGATGTCGGTCCAGGTGATAGGCCGCATTGTCAAGCTGGTACTCATAATCGCTGTAGACATAATTATCATACTCATACCCATTGTGCCCGTCATAATATTCACCCAATGTGAACCCGGGAGACAGGAACAGGCATGCCAGAACTGTTGTTAACATGGTTATAATCTTTTTTTTCATTTTTACCTCCTTATGGGCTTGGCAATTTTACTGCCAACTGGTTTCCGGCAAAAGTGTAACAAAAAGAGGACAGGCCAGAAGTTAATTTAATGAATTTTGGATTTCATCTCTTTCAAATAATCAAAGAAATCCAAAGGTCTTTTACACCGGAAAGCAATCGAGCGCCCATCTCTGAGCCATATTTCCGCTGCATTATAAGATCTGCTTTCGACTTCAGGCTTTAAGTCCATCTTTCCTTCTTTATTTTCTTTTAAAAGCCTGTACCATGGCATTTTTGTCTCTTTCCATTCAAAAACATCGTTGATTTTGATCTCTATTTGATTCTTTTTTGAGGGCCAGAATCCTTTCCTGATAATAAAACTTTTGGAATTCCCAATGACTGAAAGCATTCCAATTATATTAGCCATAATAAGATATATAACCATAATGACAATAATGACCAACATTAGCTTAATTTCTATATCAGTTTTACTCCTGGTTTCTGATACAGATGCCATAAAAAAGAAAATAAGAACCACTCCAGAAAGGAGGGAAAAAAGGCCCAGGGGTATATAATTAAGGAAGTAGCCTCGGTACTTAATGTCCTCCCATTCCATAATATGCCTCCTTTTTGTTTATTTTCCACTCACTACCGGTATCATAATGCACAGCCAGATATCGCTTTGTACTCTTTATGCAAACCATCAAAGCCATATTGTAATGCCTCGCTTAAAAAAAGTCAAGATAAATGTTTAACTATAGTAAAATCTTGCCATTTTCTGGCAGACTATTTTTTCACATTTCTCGAAACAGTGTAACAGGTAAGCTGTTTTTCACCACGAAGGCACGAAGAACACGAAGGCACAATGGATTTAAATTCACATTGCGCTTCATCATTCATCATTCATAATCTCCCTCAGCCCCTGGACCCCCTGCAAAAGCTTTTCATAAAAAAAGCAAGTTTAAGGCTTCCCCAAACGTTTGAAACAACATCCCTCTTTTCAATTCATGTCAATTTCAAAAGTGGTTATTCAGTTGGTTGATTCAGGTAAGGAAGCCTTTATATGGCCCGAAGGGCCTTCTTAGGGTGGCGACGCTATGCGCCTCGCCGAGGGCCGCCGCGGGCTTGACAATGGGTCTAAAAGGATTTAAAATGAAAAGATAAAATAAGTTGATTGAAACATGAATGTAGATGAAATCCTATCAGATCAAGCCCGAATCGCATATCCTGTAGGTATCGAAGAAACCGGACGCAGGTTGAGCCAAAAAAAAGGAAAAACCATTAACTTCAGCCTCGGTCAATCCGGACCGGAGGCCATTCCCTATGACTACTTCAGGGAATTCTTTTTATCGCTGTCCAGGGCTTCCGAAGAGGAATTGAGGCCCATTGCCTTATACGGGGCAACCAGGGGCGGCAGCACCGGCCTGGAAGCTGTAAAGAAAATTGCAAAAAAGGATGGAATTGACCCGGATGAAAAAAATATATGCCTTTCCAGCGGCGCCCTGGAAGGTTTCTATCTGCTGACCCGCGCACTGGCAAATAAAGGCGATACGGTTTGCTGCGAAGCACCTACCTATTCCATTAACTTGAAATCACTCATCGAACAGGAATTCAACATTATTGGCATTCCTGTAAGAGGAGCAGGAATAGACATGGATTACCTGGAAAATGTGCTTAAATCCGGCAAAAGAACCAAATTTGTCTATGTGATTCCTGATTTCCAAAATCCAACGGGCCTGATCATGTCTCTTGAGAAAAGAAAACAACTGATACGCCTGGCAAGAGAACATGAATTTATTATTATTGAAGATGCACCCTATCGATTGATTTCTTATGATAATGTTGATCTTCCACCCACAATTTATTCGCTGGCGCCGGACGTTACCATATTTGTGGGAACGGCCTCGAAGATGTTCTGTGCCGGACCCAGGTTCGGATACCTCATCGGTCATGAAACGGTGATCGAGCGAGTCAGACGTTTCAAACAGTGTGCCGGCTATAATATCCCGGAATTATGCCAAAGACTTGTACACGGCTACCTGTCCGATGATACCGCATTTGAAAAATACATGAAACGCATCTTAACCGTACAAAAAGAAAAAAGGGATTTAATGCTGCGGAAGCTGGAGGAATCCTTCCCCAGAAGCAATGGGTTATCGTGGTCAAAGCCCAAAGGAGGAATTTTTATCTGGGTGGAATTGCCCGAAGGAACGGATGCGGACTTGATATGGTTGGAAGCCATAGAGAAAGAAGGCATCGGCATTACACCGGGAAAAGGTTTTTTCCCCTATGATTGCAGGAGAAACAATTGCTTCCGTTTGAATTTCACGTTCCCTACCAATGCGGAGATTATCGAAGGAATTCCCCGGCTGGCGAACATCGTGAACAGATACCTATAAATTCTAACCTCTCTATTCCCGGGGTACCTCCCCCTGATGCGAAATAAATTACCTGGCACCATATCTATATCTCTCTTTCAAAATAAATTCGTTAATATATAACAAGCGAAGTTGATACTATATTCGCCTCGAGAAGGTCCTATGTTCTCATCGAGAAGGTCCTATGTCCTCATTGAGAAGGTGCTATGTTCTCCTGGAATTATTATGGAACAGGGAAAGAGGCCAGGTAAATAAACCTATCTTCGTAGATATGGGCTACCGCGCCACAACATGAACAGTACCGGATTGCATGGCCTCACCGTTGGCAGCAATGAACTGCTGCGAGTAAGCGGAGTTTGTAAATACCAACGTGATGGTTTTAATTTTCCCGGACAAGAATTCTTGTTTCATTCCCTTTATACGGATCGGCTGATAGTAACTGGTCTGAGGCAGTGACACCCCTCTTGTCGCGTACCATGCCACCCCCCCAATTACCGCGATTATGGCAGATAACACCCAGGCATTCTCAAGCAGCCAGTTGAGTTGAAATCCGATTCCCACGCCGGTGAATGCAAAGAGAAACCCGACAAAAAGCAGGACAACCACCAGGAACCGCTTGAGGTTTGTCGGGGGCCGCCTGCGGGCGGTAGGCTTACAGCGGGGGCAAAAAGGAAGCGGGAAATTAAACGTATACTCGCTGCCTCCCCCACCCATGAATCGCGTGAGGCGCGTATCCTGATTCAAAACCTGGATATCACGGTTAGTCCCGCAGTTGCAGCATGAGCCGGCTGGGAAAGCCAGGGAGATGTTTTCATTGACCTGTATTGTGGCTCCTGAAGTTAACATCGTTCTTCTCGACCTCCGGTAGATTAGAAAAAAGATAAAAAAATGACATGTAAGAAAAAAAATATCATAAAAGAAAATAGAAATCAAGCTGATTAAAACCGACGCGGTGTTTGAAAAGTTGAATTTATTCTAAGGAGAGATTTATGGGGTGACCATGTAGCCCCTATGTTCCTAAACATTTGGCCCAACCGCAAACCGTACAAATCGGGCATTTTTCATCCAGCATGGAAGCACCGCACACGGGACAGGTAAGGGAGTTTAAATCTTGCTTGTTGATATGTACCTCCTTCGTATATTTCTCCAGCACTTGAGCAATGGCATCCGGGATGGATTGGATAAGGGCACCATTGTGAAAGATGGGTTCTGAACCGCCGATGCCCTTTAATTGGCTTACCACCTCCTCAGTAGTAATACCGGTGCGCAGTGCCAGTGATATTAACCGGCCGATGGCCTCTGCATCCGCCATGGTGGAGTAGCCGCTCTTACCAATGGAGCAAAATACCTCGAAAGGTTTATTCTCAAAATAAGTGATGGTGATATACAATCTTCCTAACCCCGTGTTTATTTTATGAGTGGTAGAGGGAAGAGCATCCGGCCGGTCCAACGGGTGCGGGGTGTCCGTGCCCATTCTATTCAACACTTGCTCTGCCCGGCAACCGTCCCGGTAAACGGTGATGCCTTTGATATTCATGTCGAACGCCATCATATACGCATTGGTAATATCTTCGGTAGTGGTGTCATTGGCAAAATTGATGGTCTTGGAAACCGCACTATCCACATGCTCCTGGAAGACCTCCTGCATCATTATATGATCTTCCGGCGCGATGTCCAATGCGGTTATAAAATAGTCGGGATGAGGTTCTCCCGGATGTTTCTCTTGCCATCTCTGGTACAGGGGGTGAATGTCCCGAATCTCACTGTCCAGGATTTTGGAGATAACTTCAAAGGAAAAGATAGGCTCGATGCCGGAGGAACATCCGGCAATGCGTGAGATCGTACCGGTGGGCGCGATGGTCAATACCGTGGCATTTCTCATGTTCTTGCCGTTGTAAATGGACTTTTCAATATTGGGGAAGCTGCCCCGCTCTTCCGCCAGTTTCTCCGATGCCTGGGTTGCTTCCTCTTTCAAAAACGTGGCAATTTCCCGCCCGATTTTCCTGGCATCCTCGGTGTCGTATTTTATCCCCATCTTTATCAACAGGTCGGCAAATCCCATTATACCTAACCCGATTCTCCGATTAGAGTGGGCCATTTCGTGGAGTTCCTTCAGTGGATAGTTATTCACATCGATGACGTTGTCAAGGAACCGTACCCCCATTTGTATGATCTCTTTAAACCGGGCCCAATCAATCCTGTCATTGGCATCTTCTTTATAAAAATTGGAGATATTGATAGAACCAAGGTTGCAGGATTCGAAATCATGCAGCGGCTGCTCACCGCAGGGATTGGTGGCACGGATAGGCCCCTGGGCACGCGTAGGATTGACATTGTTGATTCTATCGATAAAAACCAATCCCGGGTCACCATTTTTCCAGGCAGATTCCACGATCATATTGAAGATTTCCCCGGCATCCATTTTTCCCACTTCATCCCCGGTCCTGGGGTCTACCAGGTCATAGGTGGAATTATTTTTATATGACTGGATAAACTTATCCGTTACTGCCACGGATATATTAAAATTCTGGGCTGAATTGCCGTCCAGCTTCATGCGGATAAAATCTCTAATATCGGGGTGATCCACTCTCAATATACCCATATTGGCGCCGCGCCGGGTGCCGCCCTGCTTTACCGCCTCGGTTGCCGCATCGATCACCTTTAAAAAAGAAACCGGACCGGATGCGATCCCCTGCGTTTTCTTGACAAAACTCCCCTGGGGACGTACCCGGGAAAAATCAAAACCCGTACCGCCTCCCTCTTTGTGAACCAATGCCGCGTTCTTCACTGCCTCAAAAATATTCTGCAGCGAATCTTCTACCGGTAATACAAAACAAGCCGAAAGACACAAACCCCTGCCAGCACCCGTCAGGGTAGGAGAATTGGGCATAAAATCCCTGGCCATCATGGCCTGGAAAAATCGCTCCTCCCATAATTTTTTGGCCTCTTTGGTCTTCTCAGTGCTGGCAATGTATTTTGATACGCGCTTAAAAAGCTCCGAGGGTTTATTTTCAGTCAATTCACCCTTCTCATTCTTTTTAAAATACCTGGCTTTCAAGATTGTCATTGCATTTTCACTGAATCCTTCAACTTCCATAAGCGTCTCCTTTAAGTACTGATATTTAGTTGTCTCCTAATTCTAAAGCACTACATCTGGTGTGTCAAGTATTTTTTTTATTTTTTTTTGCTTTTTTTGTTGACTTTCTCCACAAATACATATATTATAAGTGGGTAGAAATGGGACAAAATGGGTTAAATAGACGTTTTAGAGGCAGCTTTGTTTTGAAAGTGGATGACAGGGGCCGAATTAAAGTCCCCTCGCAGTACCTTTCTATCCTGAAAGAGCAGTATGGGAACGAGCTGTATATCACGTCTGTCAATGGGGATCGCGTCTATTTATATCCCCTTAACGTATGGGAGGGTATCGAGCAAAGCATCGAACAAATAAAGGTCAGGTCCCCGGAAATTGATGAATATATCAGCAGGACCAGTTACTGGGGCAACGAGGGCGAAGTTGACGCCAGGGGGCGTGTGTTGATTCCCCCTGATCTGCGCCTGGAGAGTCAGCTAAATGGTGCCAATTTGCGGATTTTCGGTAAGATCGATCATATGGTGTTGTGGAATGAAGGGCTTTTCAAAGAAAAATCGCTGAGCGGTGAGTTCAGTGATGAAAAATTGCAAAAGGTATCGAGGTTGATCAATGAACAGCCAGCATTATCCAGTGATGAATAAAATGAAGAAGATAGAAAAAACCGGGGTTGTGGTGTTAATTGGTGTGCTAACCTTTATCCTGATATTTACCTATTTGAGCCTGAACCTTAAAAACATCGACTTTGGTTATGAGATGCAAGAGAAAATGGTATACCGGGAAAAACTGAGAGAAGAAATCGCTAAGCTAAAATCCCATAAAGCCCAATTGTTGAATTTAAAACGAGTGGAGAAAGAAGTGATGGAGAAACTGGGGTATCAGTATCCGCAGCCGGACCAATTTATAAAGGTGTTTGTATCGGAATCCGAATCCGCAACAGGGGATTAAAATGAACATAAACAGGAGTGAACGGAACCGGGTGTTTTTCTTATTTATCATCTTCTGTCTTTGGGTTTTGTTTCTTGGCGGCACCCTGTTAAAAACCCAGGTCCTGGATTACAGCAAACACGTTAAAAGAGTTCAGTCCCAGAGCAATCGTATATTTACCCTCCATCCCAAACGGGGAACCATTTATGATTGCAGTGGTGAAATCCTGGCCATCTCTGTGAAGGCCAAATCCGCTTTTTTAAGCAATAAAAATAAAATGGAGTCCCGGAGATTATTCAACCGTGTATTACGAAGTAAAATCCGCTTCACCGGGAAGGAAAAAAAAGAAATCAGGGATCGTATCCAAAGAGGAGATAAATTCATCTGGCTCAAACGGAAATTATCCGACTGGGAATATAAAAAGTTGCAACAAATAGAGTCTACAACCAAAGGTAAGGCCACATTGGATTTCCTTGAGGAGTACAAGCGGATTTATCCGCAAAAAACCACGGCAGCTCATATCCTTGGCGGAGTGGGCATCGATGAGCAAGGATTATATGGGATTGAATACAGTCTCGATTCCACCATCCGGGGAAAAGGCTGTAAAGTGAAAGTAGAGAAAGATGCCCGGCAAAAGGTTTTCAGTTATCAATACCTTGATGAGCCTGTGGCCGGAAGAGACATCTACTTGACGATTGATTTATCGGTCCAGTTTTTTGTGGAAAAAGAGTTAAAAGCCACTGTGGAGAAACATAAAGCCAAAAGTGGCTCCGTCATTGTCATGGATTCCAGGGATGGAGCCATATTGGCCATGGCCAATTACCCCAATTTTAACCCGGCTGATGTTAAATATATCTCACCAAAGCTTATCAAGAACCATGCGGTTTCATTTATTTACCATCCCGGTTCCACTTTTAAAATCGTTTTGGCTTCTACCGCGCTGGAGAAGAATATTTGCTCACCCCAGCAGAAATTTTACTGCTGCCGCGGCGTCTACCAGGTCAAAGACCGGAAAGTCTACGATGATCATCCCTATGACCATCTGAGCTTTGAAGATATTATTATTTATTCCAGCAATATCGGGGCGGCAAAAATCGGTGAGAAATTGGGAAAGAAACGGTTTTACACGGGGATTAAAAATTTTGGCTTCGGAACTCAAACCGGTCTCAGGTTACCCGGTGAAGAGAGGGGAATATTCAATTCCTTAAACCGATGGAGCGGTGTATCCGCAGCTTTTCTTGCCCATGGGTATGAAATCTCAGTAACACCTTTGCAAATGCTCCGGGCTTTTAATGTCATTGCCTCTGCTGGATATCTTGTCCAGCCCTATATCGTGAAAAAAATTAAAGGGGTCTTTTTAAAACCCCCGGAAAAGGAAAAAATACTATCACCGGGCACGGTTCACCGCATGAAGGCAATCATGAGGCAAGTGGTGGAAAAGGGGACCGGGAAAAGCGCTCGAATCGAAGGAATCCCCATTGCTGCTAAAACCGGGACTACAAAGCGAATCACTCGTAAAAAGAAAATAAGTAATATAGAGGTGAGATATGTGTCGTCTTTCGGAGGTTTTTTTCCTGCCAAAAATCCACGGATCACCGTGTTTGTTGTGATCGATGATCCCAGGGGTCAATATTACGGCGGCGATGTGGCAGCGCCATTATTTAAATCCATTGCCGAAAAACTAATGATATACCTGGAAATCTTCCCGGAATTGGATAAGAAAAATGAAATAAGGTTATGACCATGGCGAGCAAAAAGGTGTATTTGGACGAACTGTTAAAAGATGTGGAGATTGTATCCAGCAGCAAAGACCTCCACGTGGAAGTTACCGGTGTCCACATGGATTCACGAAAGATACAACCCAACAACTGCTTTGTGGCGGTCCGGGGATTTAAAGAAAATGGTTTAACCTACATGGGAGATGCCATCGCCAACGGGGCCAATTCCATTGTATTTGAGACAGAACAAGATGATACCTTCCCGGAAATTCCTCTTACCGTTAAATGGATCCAGGTGAAGAATGCCCGGCTGGTCCTCAGTCGAATGGCGGCTGCATTTTACCGGCACATTACCGATTCCCTGGTTGTGGTGGGGGTTACCGGTACCAACGGCAAAACCACGATTGTCTCTCTAATTCATGCCATTTTCAGCAGGGAATTCAACACAGCAAAAATCGGTACCCTGGGTATGTTTTACCAGGAGAAAACCGAGAAAACCCGTCTCACCACCCCTGAATCCGTTGATATATTTAGTTTTCTATCCCGGGTGCACCAACAGGGGTGCAGTCACCTGGTAATGGAAGTCTCTTCCGTGGCACTGAAATTACAACGGGTGGAGGATATCTGTTTCTCCCAGGGGATATTTACCAATTTGTCCGGTGATCACCTGGATTTTCATCGCACCATGGAGGACTACCTGGCGTCCAAAATACGGCTGTTCAAAAAATTGGGGTTAGAGGATTGGGCAATCATTAACATCGATGATCCCGTGGCATCTATAATCCTGGATCAGCTGGAGTGCAAATATTTAACGTATGGATTTTCGGAAAATGCAGATATCCAACCCCTAAAATATAAATTCTCCCTGGAAGGAATCCAGGCCACTCTTCGCACCCCAAAGGGCAATATTGAGATCAGGAGTCTCCTGATCGGCCGGGTAAACCTGTTGAATATCATGGCGGCAGTGGCTTCCGCCGTTATCAGAGGTATATCCTTTGAGAATATTGCCGGTGCCCTCAGTGATTTTAGCGCGGTAAAGGGTCGGTTAGATGTGGTGTATAGGGGTAAATTTTCCGTATTAATCGATTATGCCCATTCCGATAAAGCCCTGGAAAGCTTGCTTCAATCCCTCAGGGAGATTATTACCAATAAAATCATCTTAGTATTCGGAGCCGGTGGTTCCAGGGATAAAAGCAAACGACCCCGTATGGGAAACGTGGCATCGCAAAACGCCGATTTTGTCGTGGTCACCAGCGATAACCCCCGGGACGAAAAACCCATTGATATTATTAACCATATCATCCAGGGGTTTGAGCCTGGTTTTAAACATTTTAAAGTGGAGGTGGACCGAAAAAAAGCGATTGGAAAAGCGCTGCGTATGGCAGGCAGCGGAGACCTGGTGGTGGTGGCGGGTAAAGGCCATGAAGACTACCAGATCTTCAAAGATAAAACCATTCATTTTGATGACTATGAAGAGGTGCAAACGGCCTTGAAACGTTTAAAAAAGAAATAGGGAAAAAATGCCTGAACTACATATTAAAGAAATTGCCCAAGCCGTCAGTGGAACCCCGGTAACGGGGAAAAAAAATAAACGTATCCCGGAATGTCGATTTTCTCATTATCATTTCGACACCCGTGAGATTACCCAGCCCAATACTCTCTTTTTTGCCTTAAAAACCGAAAACAGTGATGGTCATCGATTTCTCCGTCAATTAGATGCCAAATCCAGTGCCGGTGCGGTGGTATCCCGTGGGTTTCCTGATGTGGAGGCGTCCCGTCTGTCTATCCCCCTGATCCGGGTGGAAGACCCATTAAAAGCTGCCCAACAATTAGCTGTCCACGTCAGGAACACCCACCGGCACGTCACCTACATCGGCATCACCGGCAGCGCCGGTAAAACCACCACCAAGGAGTTTATCTATCACCTGCTCTCCCACAAAGCCAACACCTACCGTTCCTTTAAAAACTGGAACAACTGGATTGGCTTGCCTTTTTCCCTTCTCAACATGACCGGTCAGGAGGAAGCCGCTGTG
>WVZO01000618.1:0-294 GCA_011772425.1 Candidatus Aminicenantota bacterium | reverse complement strand
TCCGAAATCCTGAACTACCTGACTCCCGATGATGTGGCTTTTGTTAACGGCGATTGCCAACCCCTCATGAAAATTGTAAAAGGGAAGAATGCTGCAAAAGGAAGAAAAATCTACTTCGGATGCACCAATAAAGCCAGTGATATCCGCTTAAAGAAAATCCTGCGCCTGACGGACAATCAACCCAGTAACCAGCACACCAGGACAAAAACCAAAATGGTGGTGGATTTTTACGGCAGGGAAACCGAATTTGTCACTCCCTTCATCAACCGAACGCATATCGAAAACCTCTTCATC
>WVZO01000028.1:19958-20181 GCA_011772425.1 Candidatus Aminicenantota bacterium | reverse complement strand
CTGATTTTTACCTGGTGGTCACGCCGTCCCAGGAACTCAATGCTGCCGTCCACCAGGAGCCTACCCAGGTCACCAGTCCGGTAAAGCCTTTCCAATTTTTCACCCGCTGCAAAGGTCTTCTCAGTGGCTCCAGGATTTCTCCAGTAACCAGGAGAGATATGCTTGCAGGCCACCAAAATTTCCCCTGTTTCTAACGGGGACACCGGGCACCCCTCATCGTCAA
>WVZO01000028.1:0-19901 GCA_011772425.1 Candidatus Aminicenantota bacterium | reverse complement strand
CTCGGTCTGACCATATACATTTGCCAAGGTGGTATGGGGAAAATACCTTCTAAATAACTCCACTTCATACTGGCGTACCGGTTCACCCCCCAGCAGGATATAACGAAGAGATGGAAAAATTTCACTGCCGCTTAGACTATTGGCAAAATAAGTAAACAGCGAGGGCACGGAATGCCAGATGGTAATCTGCTCCCGCTGCAAATACGCCGACACCTCAATGGTGCTTTCCCGGTCTTTCATATTAAAGGGGTAAAGCGCGGCACCGCTGTGCAGCGCACTGTACATATCCTGTACGGACCCGTCATGACAAAAGGAGGAAAAAAGAGTCATNNCTTTGGGTCTGCCGGTGGAACCGGAGGTGTACAATATATAAGCTATTTTATCAGCGGGTATCTCCCTGGCAGGGTTCTCATCCGTTCCTTCCACCTCACCCGACGAGATAACCAGCAGGGGAATGTCCATGGACCGTGCCAATTCCCGGGCGAACGCTTCATGGGAGAGGCCGGCAAGAAGTAAAGAAGATTCCGAATCGGACAGCATATAAGAGAGCCTGTTTTGGGGATAATCTACAGAGAGAGGAACATAGGTTTTACCGGCTTTCAAGGCTCCTAATACAGCGGCAATCATGTGAACTCCGTGGTCAAACAGCAGCCCCACGGTCTGACCTGCTGCCATTCCCGATATTTGCCCGGCAATACCATTGGCATACTTGTTCAATTCTTTATATGTATACGTCTCCTCCACTGTTTTTACTGCAACTTTATCCGGCGTTCTTTTTACCTGTGCTTCAAACTTCTCTGCCAGGATATTCGAATACTCCTTCACATACCTCGTACTCACCGGGGCCCATGATGCTATTTCCTGGCTAATCACCCGGCTTTTTTGCTTCTTTTCTTCTTCTAGATGATCTCTAATGCTTCGAAAAGAATCCCGGGCAAAAAATCCCAGCAGCTTGATATATAGATTGATGATATATTCGATGGTAGCAGGCTCAAAAAGGGATTTCCGGTAAACCCACCACATCCAGATACCATTTTCATATTCGCTGATGTAAGGTTCCAGGTCAAACTTAACATCCTGGACAGCGGCAACATGGGAAGCCTCGAAAGACTCCAACTGCCGCCCACCGGTGATATCCTGCATATTCAACATATTAAAGGATACGGAAACATCGGGAAACCTCATATTCAACGCTTCAAATACCGGTTCCAGGGGATAGGCCTGGTAACGGAGAGCCTGCATCACCTCATCATTCACTCGTTGTAAAAAACGTTCAAAAGCCTCATCGCTGTCGATGTGCACGTTAAATAAAATAGAATTCACGAACAATCCGACGATGTCCTGGAGCGCAATATGTTCTCTACCGGCTGCAATGACAGAACAGCCAATATCTTCCTGGTTGGATATCTTGAATAACATCAACAAATACACAGAAAACATTACAGTAAATAAGGTGGTATGATACTGTTCTGCCAGTCGGTTGAGTTGTTGTTTCAGGTCTTCTCCGATCATACACTGGTACCCGGCACCTGCGGGCGATTCGCCGCCTTCGGTGAAATCCACAGGGAGCTGCAGCGTGGGAATTCCACCTGCTAATTTTTGCTTCCAGAATTTTGCAGAAGGATTATTACCATTAGAGTTGTACTCTAACTGCCGGTTGTGCCACCAGGAAAAATCCCTATACTGAAATGGCAGCGGCTCCAGTCGCAGGGGACTGCCCAAACTGTACTCCCCATACAAGTAAAAAAATTCTTTTTTCAGTATCTCAAGCGACCAGCCATCCGAAATGATATGATGTACACTGAACATAAACTCATATTGCTGGCTCCCCAACCTTACCAGGACTGTACGAAAAAGAGGCAAGGTTTCCAGGTCAAAAGGAACAGAGGCAAGATCAGTAAAAACCTCCTCACATCTCCTCTGCTTCTCTTCTCCTGACATGGCTGAAATATCCACCACCTGAAGGGGCAGCTCAATCGTTTCAACCACAAACTGAACCGTTTCATGGTTAACGGTCTTAAAGCCGGTTCGAAGACTGGCATGCCGTTCCACCAGTATTTTCAATGCGTCTTTCACTATCTTTTCATCAACCTCCCCGTTTAACAAAAACCGTTTGGATATGTTATAAGCAGAACTTGCGGGATTCAATTGCTGGAGAATGTACAGCCGCTGCTGGTTGTAAGAGAGAGGATAAAATTCCCTCTTTTCCGCCGATTCTATGGCAGCATACTCTTCCTTTGCCGCGTCTTTTATATAGGCTGACAGCTGCCTGATGGTGGGATTTCTCATCACTTCCGGCAGTGGTACTTTTACTTTCAATTCCTGGCGTATCTTCGAGACCAACACCGCTGCTTTTAATGAATGCCCCCCCAAATCAAAAAAATTATCATCTATTCCCAGCGATGCCTGTAATGCATTCCTGCCTAATACCTGGAACCATATTTCTACCAATTTTTTCTCTTTCTCATCCCGTGGAGCTGCATATTGCTCTCCACCCTTCATAATGGGTTCGGGTAAGGCTTTTCGATCCACTTTACCGTTTGGATTCATGGGTATCTTATCTATTTGAACAAAATAAGAGGGAATCATGTAACCGGGAAGGTTTCTTGATAAATATTCCTTTAATCCATCTGCACTCCCCTCTTTCGAAACGATATACGCACATAAATATTTCTCCCCATCCTCTCCTCTCCTGTCTATCACTATCGCTTCCTTTATTACTTCATGATCCAGTAACTGCTTCTCTATTTCTCCTAATTCGATCCGGAACCCCCGAATTTTTACCTGGTAGTCTATCCTTCCCAGGAATTCAATATTCCCATCTACCAACCACCGCGCCAGGTCACCAGTTCTGTAAAGCCTCCGGCGGCCAGGGGGGCTTTTTTGTAAAATCGCCCCCCTGGACCCCCCAAAAAACTTTTGATAATTTTCTTTGTTTTTCCCATCCCGGTAATCCTGATAATCCCATAAATCCTGGTCAAATCTCTCAGCGGTCAACTCCGGGTTGTTTAAATAGCCGCGAACCACACCAGTACCAGTGATACAAAGTTCCCCAGGCACCCCAATAGGTTGTAACCCGTCATTCCTATCCAGAATAAAGACCCGGTAATCAGTGATAGGTTTACCAATGGGCACATTGACAGAAATTTGTTCCCGGCATTTATAATAAGTGGCGCATACTGTAGCTTCCGTAGGGCCATACGTATTGTAAACCATCCCTGTTTCTAAAAGGTTATCAATATAATCCCACCTTAATACATCAGCACCACTAATATAAATCCGAAGACAAGGAAATTGATTGATCTTATTTAATTCATTTAATAACAATGGAGAAGCCGTAATCAATGTGACACCATGCTTAACAATAACATCTGATAAACGGTATATATCATTTACCTCAGCCTCTGATGGAATGACCAGCTTTCCACCCTTTAACAAGATAGGATAAAGTTCTTCCACAAACGCATCAAACGCAAACGAGACCTGCTGTATCACTACATCTTCTGCCTGGAGATCAAACTCATTCTCAAAGGCATTGAGGTAAGCCATCAGATTTCGATGTTCCACCAGGGTTCCCTTGGGCCTGCCGGTGGAACCGGAAGTGTAGATCACATATGCAAGATTGGAAGGCTCCGCCTTTCCACTCTTGAAATTCGAAGCACGAAATTCGAAATCCGAAACAATTTCAAAATCCAAATGTTCAAAATTCAAAACAATGCTTGTGGTTATCTCGTTTTGGTCATTTGAATTTTGGTCATTTGGATTTGTTTCGAATTTCGATATTCGAATTTCTGATTTTTTCAATAACACTCTGGCTTTGCTGTCGGCTAAAATATAATCGATTCGTTCTTCCGGGTACTCCAGGTCAATGGGGAGGTAAGCACCACCGGCTTTTAATATTCCCAATATTCCAATAATCATTTCCAAAGACGGCTCCACCACGATGCCTACAATAGAATCAGGTCGAATCCCTTTTTGTCGTAACATGTGCGCTAATTGATTGGATTTTCGGTTTAATTCCCCATAGGTTAGGTGAGACACCCTGCCCGTGGCGCTATGCGCTGCCCCCTGTCCCCTGCAAATGATGGCAATGCCGTCACCGTTCTTCTCCACCTGGCCTTCAAATAATTGATGAACAAGCTTATCTCCTGGAAAAATAGACTCCCCTACAGTGTCATTAAATTGGTAAAGAATTTGTTCTTTTTCTTCGTTTGACAACAATTCAATTTCCCATAATTGCTTTTCAGGGTGGTCCAGGGCATCCTTAAGAATATTGACCAAACATCGATGCATGAGTTGGATATCTTCCTTAGAAAATCGCTGAATTTGATAATCCCACTCCATCTCAAGGATCCCGTGAATATCCCGATTATTAGCGTTAGTGTGAATGGAAAGAGGCGTGGGTTCATCACCGGGGAAATAATGATGAACGTTAAATCTCTCCTCCTTTGGGTCTCCATGGCCGATGAGATTCACTTCCAGCAAATAGTCAGGTTCCTGACGGATCTTGTCCCTGATTTCATCCATCAGGATATCAAAGGGATATTTTTGATGATTTTTGATAACCCGGTTAACGTCATGATTGATTTTCTCCACGAAATCCACGAAGGGAAGCTCTTTCTCCAGCTTGATCCGGAAAGGAATGGTACTGACAAACATCCCTACCATTTGTTTGTGCACAAGAGTAGAGCGGTTATGGCTGGCACTGCTGATAACGATGTCGTCAATGTCCAGGGCCCTGGAGATATAAAGGGAAAGACCGGCAAAAATGAGTCTAAAAAGTGAGCTCCTGCGCTCCCGGCAATAAAGGTGCATCCGTTCCCGTAATTCATCTGGGAAGGCCAGTACCGCTGCTTCCCCACTGATATCCTGGGAATTACCCCCCTGGTATGAAAGGGAAGCTTTCTCCGGCAAAGGCAGCAGCATTCGGTGCCAGAACTCCCTGTCTTCTGCACAACGGTGTGAATGCAGATAGGCCTTCTCATCCCGGATGTATTGAAGATAAGAGGGATTCGAGGTAAGGTTATCGTCATGGTCAAAGTTAATAGGTACCGGTTCCCGGGCTTTCAATTGCCTGTATAAAGCATCAATCTCGTTAAAAAGAAGAAACGTGGTCCAACCGTCAGAAATGATATGGTGCAGCTTCATAAAGTAACCGGACTCGCTGTTGTTATATTTAATATAAGCGAAATAGAACAAGGGTTTATTCAACAATGGAAACGGTTTCCGGGCTTCTCGATCCGCCCATTCATGGATTTCCTTTTCTTTTCTCCTGGAAAAATCCAGGTAATCCAGGGGGGCTTTTTCATAGGTACCGACATATTGACAGGTCTCGATTGCGGAATCGAATTCCAGTATTCGCAAACGAAGTCCCTCATTCCTGGAAATAACTGTATGAATAGAATCTTCAAGGCACGATTTATCCAGTATCTCTTTATACCGCACGGTAAAGGCCAGGGAGTTACAACTGGTTCCGGCGTAGGTTTTCTCCGTATAATAGATTCGTTTCTGCGCATGAGTTAACGGATAACAACGGGCAGCCCCGCCGATTAATTCCTGTTTTTCTTCCGGGGCAATCATATCAATTTCCCATAACTGCAAGCGAGGATTCTCTATTATTTCCCGCAGCACCTGACGAAAACGGGCAGCAAATCGCTCCATACTCTCCCGCCTAAATATCGCCGTGCTGTACTCTATGACACAGGGAATCACACCAGTGCTGCCGGTTTCCAGGACACTTATGGTAATATCCACTTTGGAGGTTTTATGAAAATAAGCCTCATGGGGCGCAGGCCTGGGATCATCACTCTCCCGGCTAAAGACAGCTGTTGTTCCCGGATCAAACATATTTAGCACATTCAATGCCACATCCGTGATGGGCGTGCGACCGGGACTTTTTTTATAATCCAGCTTTTTCAACAATTCCTCAAGCGGATATACCTGGTGCTCAAAAGCTTCCGATACGGTTTGCCTGACCTCCTGTAAAAAATCAGAGACGGTCTTTTCTTCCGATGGATAAGTCCGCATCATAATTGAATTCATCACCAGGCCCACGGTATTTTCCATCAGTGAATGGGGCCTCCCCGCCATCGGCGAACCGATAATAATGTCCGTCTGACCGCACATCTTGTGCAGCAAAACGGTGTAGGCGGTTAATACTACCATATAAAGTGTGGTCCCGGTCTCCCTCATCAATCGATGAATACCTGCGCTTAACTCCATGTCCAGGTCAAAACTAAAACTGTCTCCTTCATAACTCCTTTGAGCAGGCCTGGGAAAATCAGTAGGCAGGTCCAGTACAGGAAGTTGGCCCGACAACTTCTCCAGCCAATAGTCTTCATGTTTCCGCATCTTCCCGGTTTCCAACAGCCGTTTCTGCCACTGCACAAAATCCCTGAATTGAACCGCCACCGGAGTTAATACACCTCCACTCTCACCGCTGTAAAGGGCCATAAAATCCCGTACCAGGATATTCCCGGATGCGCCATCCGTAACAAGATGATGCATATCTATAATCAGCAGGTATTTGTTTTCTTCTACCTTCACCAATCCCACCCGCAGCAGCGGCGCTTTTGATAAATCAAAAGGCCGAACGAACGCCTTAACAATCCCCTCTTGAGAGGGGTGGCCGTAGGTCGGGGTGTGTTGCTCAATCCCAAATTCCACCTCATCATGTATTCTTTGCACAGGGTCGTCATTCACTATTATAAAAGACGTTCGCAAACTGTCATGGCGTTGAATCAAATATTTAAAAACCGCTTCTACCTTTTCCCGTTCCACATCGCCGTCCAGGGGAAAGACCAGGGGAACATTGAAGAGCGTGCCCACTTCACTGTACTGGTGAAGCATATAAAAGGCTTGTTGATTAGCAGACAATGGATAGTATTCCTTCTCTTCTACCGGTTCCAGGTCCGCATAGAGGTCAGGCCCGGCAGTATGAGTATCCTGGATGTAACGCGCCAATCCCCGGATGTTAGGCGTTTTAAATATGGTATCCAACGGCACCTTGACATCCAGGGTTTTATGAATTTGCGACGCCAGGGACATGACCTTCAATGAATGTCCTCCCAGATGAAAAAAATTATCATCGATGCCGATACTTTTATTCTCTATGGACAGCACGTCTCCCCATATATCTACAAGTTTTACTTGTAATTCATTTCCCGGTGCCGCATAGGTCGTCCCTACCCTACCCAACCGGGGTTCGGGTAATGCCTTCCGGTTGACCTTCCCACTTGTGGTGAGAGGTATTTTTTCCAACGTGAGAAAATAGGGGGGTATCATATAATCCGGCAATTTTTTTGAAAGATACTCCCTGATACCGGTTATTTCTATTTCCCCACTGACAACGATATAAGCACACAGGTATTTTTCGCCGGCACTGTCTCTCCTTTCACAAACGACAGCCTCTTTTAAAGAAGAGTGCTGCAGTAGTTGATTCTCAATTTCTCCCAATTCAATCCTGAACCCCCGAATCTTTACCTGGAAATCTACCCTTCCCAGGAATTCAATATCTCCATCCGGCAACCACCTCGCCAGGTCACCGGTTTTGTAAAGACAACTCATAGCTGATAGCTCATAGCTCATAGGGAGCTTCTCAGAAATGCCATCTTTGTTCTCCCTCCTATCAGCTATGAGCCATGAGCTATGAGCTAAAACAAACTTTTCTGCTGTTAACTTCGGGTTGTTTAAATATCCCCTGGCTAAACCTGCGCCTGCTAGACATAACTCACCGGGTATCCCTACGGGTTGTAATTGATCGTTTTTATCTAAGATATACACCCGTATATTGGATACCGGTTTGCCCAATGTAACCGACCCTTCATTACATTCTCCGGCCAAGACTTCTATGGTGGTTTCCGTGGGGCCATAGTGATTATATAATGCATATCCCTTTGCAATGATTTGATCTTTAAGGGAATCATCCAGCTTTTCCCCCCCGGAAATAACAACGCGTAAACTCTTTAAACAAGGCTTATTCACCAACAGTTCCCTTAACATCACCGGTACAAAATTAACGATTTGCACCTGGTGTTCCTCGATATATTGACGCAATTTATCAATATCGGCTCGCAGTTCACTGTCAACCACATAAAGAGTAGCTCCATGGATCAATGTACCAAAAATCTGTTCCACGGCTGGATCAAAGGTATAATCTGTCGCCTGCATGACATGGATACCGCTTTGCAACTGGTATACCTGTCCAAACCAGCTTAACACATTGACAACATTACCATGCTCTACCATAACTCCCTTAGGTCTGCCAGTAGAACCAGAGGTGTAGATGACGTAACATAGGTGAGTCGGGTGAGTAAGGTGAGTAAGGTGAGTAGGTTCCTTACTCACCCCACTTAACTCACTCAACTCACTCAACAAAATTTTTGCGCCGCTGTCGGCTAAAATATAATTAATACGCTCTTCGGGGTATTCCGGATCAATAGGTAAATAGGCGCCACCTGCTTTCAATATTCCCAATATGCCAATAATCATTTCCACAGAGCGTTCCATCATAATGCCCACAATAGAATCAGGTTGAACTCCTTTTTGCCGTAACATGTATGCCAACTGATCAGACCTTTGATTTAATTCGTTATATGTGATGGAAACATTCCCTGGGAATTTGGGATTTGTAATTTGCCCCACCAGGGCTGTATGATCCGGTGTTTTTTCTACTTGTTCTGCGAATATTTCATGGACGGTTGTATTCCGGGGATAATCTGCGGCAGTATCGTTAAAATCACCCAACAACTGCCTTTTTTCTTCTGCCGTCAGCATTTCTATATCTGCCACTTTTTTATGGGGATTCTCCAACAACTCCTCGACAATACGCAAGAAATGACCGGCTAACCTCCGCACAGCATCATCATCCAATACCGCTTTCCTGTATAGAAACTGACATTCGATTTCATTAAAAATCGTTATCCCCAGGGTCAAATCATAGTGGGTCATTTCTTTCAGCGAATAAGATTGAATGGATAAGTTGCCTTTCTCGTTTCTATCTTTGTTTTCCGGAGTCAATACCGCATCCAGGGGATAATTCTCCAATACCACAATGGAATCGAAAAGGGATTCATCATTTGTTACACCGCTGTATTCTTTTATTTTCACCAGGGACGAATGTTCATACGCTTCCCTGGTTTGCAAAGAATGGTGAATTCTATGCAGCAAGTCCCCTGAATTTTCTCCGGAAAAAACTTGTATTCTTAAAGGCACTGTGTTGATAAATAATCCCACCATTTCTTCAATGCCTTTCAATTTTAAAGACCTGCCGGATACCGTGGTGCCGAAAACCACATCATCGCTGTTATTGTACTTTTGCAGCAATATCCCCCAGGCACTGTACAACACCCCTGCCACTGTTAACCGGCGCCGCCTTACAAACCGCTCCCACCGGCTTTTAAGATCCCCGGCAAATAAAATCCCAACACTCCCGGAAGCGGATGGTGCATCAACTGCTAACTTTGTTTTTATTGAAAGCTCAAAAACTTCCACTTCCTTTAGATACTCCCGCCAAAATTTTCTCTCCTCACCCGTATCCCGGTTGCGGTACCATTTAATAAATTCCCTGAACCTGGTCTTTTGGGGAAGTAGAGGTGCCTTTCCATTTGAAAAATCATTGTAAACCGCCAAAAATTCTTGCAGGATGATGCCATTGCTCCAGCCGTCGTACAAAATATGATGATGACTGACAATCATAAGATATCTATCTTGTGCGGTTTTGCATAAGGTTACCCTGAATGGAACCTCACTCAGGTCAAATTGCTTTTGCCGGTCTTTGGTTATTATTTCTTCCAGGTAATTTTCTCTTTGATCGGCATCGATGCCGGAAAAGTCATAGTAACACCAATAAACTGGATGCTCTTTTAGAACTAACTGCGAAGGTTCTTTTATTTTCTCCCAGCGAAAAACAGTACGCAGCACCTCATTGCTTTGAACAACAAAATTCCAGGCTTTTTCAAATAGTTCATTATCGATTTCAGTGGATATATCCAGGCATAATTGTTCAAAATAGTAATCGCTGCCCGGGTCTTTCAAATAATGAAAGAGCATCCCTTCCTGCATTGGCGTCAAGGCAAGAATTTCTTCTACATTTTTTCTATCCAATTTCGTCATAATCTTTACTCCTATTTTTTCGGGGTACTTGCACTTGTAAAAGTCGACTTGAATGTTTCAACGCTGTAATGAGTGTTAACAATGTTAAGTGTTAGCTGTTAATAATTAATGTTCCTTAATTTGATTTTTTAAGTTAGTTTTTTTTTATGTTCGAATACGCTCCCGACTTCAAATCTAAATAGATATCCTTATTTTTAGTTCAAATTATTTTATATCATAATAAAAGCCACCTGTAAATATGTAAATATCTTACCTTTCTACCCATATAAAGTTTTTAATATTAATCGATTACGCGGGCATATATAAAAATGTAACCTGAAGGATATTTTCACCAATATGATCTTTTTATTGAAAAAGTAGAATATTCACCTTTATACTCTTCAGTTTCAACTTCCACGTCTTTAACGTGGGCACCACTGGGACCCTGGTGACACCATTGAATTACTTTTTCCACGTCATCTGCTTCACCTTCAAAAACTGCTTCTACATTGCCGTCGTTAGTGTTTTTTACCCAACCGGTCACATGATGTGCCAGAGCTTGTTCCTGGGTGGTGGCACGAAACCATACCCCCTGCACGAACCCTTTAATTATCACATGTTTTCTTACTTTAGCCAAACTCAGACCTCCTATTATGTCAATATCGAACTCTATAAATTAATTCTTATTCTTGTAAAAGTCAATATCCAATTACAAAAAATTACCGCACTGTAAGTGCCTTAACTGTTCCTAATCTTGTTAAGCAAACGCTTGAACTGTGCTCCGGTGGAAAGACGTTCTTCTCTATCTTTGGCCATCATTTTATCGATCAATGGTTGATACTGACTTAACTCTTGGGACAAAATAGGCACCGGTTCCTCAATGTGCTGATGGAGAACCGAAATCCAGGTTTTACCTTTATAAGGCTTTTCCCCCGTGAGCATCTCAAAAAGAACCACCCCTAATGAGTAAATATCACTTCGGCCGTCCACCTCTACAGCTTTGCACTGTTCAGGACTCATATAGTGGATAGTCCCCATAATCGAGTCACTTCCGGTTAATTGCACGGAAGAATCATATACCCGGGCAATACCGAAATCCACCAATACCGGAGTACTATCCTGTCTGAACATAATGTTTTCCGGCTTGATGTCTCTATGGCAAACCCCTCTAAGATGTGCGTAATCCAGCGCGCTCGAAATCACTTCAATAATATACAATGCAGTTCCCGAACGTATTTTATGTTGCGGTTCCAGTTTCATTCGTTCTCTTAATGATTCTTCCATATATTCCATGGCAATATAATGATAATCCCCAGCTTTTCCAGTATCAAAAATTTGAATAATATTAGAATGGGACAAACTGGCTGCAGTCTCTGCTTCCCTTTCAAAACGTGAGGCTACCACTTTATCTTTTAAAAAGAACGGGTTCAGTAATTTAATGGCTACTTTCCGTTTCAATTTTTCCTGTATGCCCAGGTAAACTTTGGCTACCCCACCTTCACCTAATAAACTTATAATTTTATAGCCTGCAATCACAGGAAATTCAGCCATATTTTGCTCCTTAATTGTGAACTTAAATTATCCCATTTTTTGAGTTGATTTTCAAGAAACTGATTTATCACAGAAATTTTATTTTTGGAGAGATCCTCTTGCCTGGGGACTTTTCCAATTACTTGCATTTATTCTGATTTTCAACTAAAATGGAATTTGAAACGTTCAAAACATTGTAAAAATATCTCAATCACTTTGTTCACCTGTGTGGGAGGCTCGATAGCCGCTGCCCTCATACACCGTGAATCAATGAGACCCAATAAACAAAGGAGGCAACTGATGTTCTTAGAGAGAAAGATGTCCATTTATAAACTATTTTCAATCCTTATGTTGGTTTTCCTTTTGGGCGATTTTAATGGAAGTATAATTGAAGCAGCAAATGTAAAAAGTAAATCAAATCCACTGGTATTGGTTTCTAAAGGTAAAGCCAAACGGATATTGAAATTTAAAAAAGAGGCATTCCAGCAAATCGACCAATTTTCAGAAGAGTTAATCCGTACAGCCCGACAGATTTGGGAATTTGCTGAGATTGCTATGGAAGAATACAAATCTTCTAAATTGTTGGCTCAATTGTTGAAGGACAATGGATTCAATGTTGAGTTTGGTGCAGGCGGTCTTCCAGTTGCGTTTGTGGCTACTTATGGTCAAGGGCGTCCTGTTATTGGAATTCTTGGGGAATTTGACGCGCTTCCGGGGTTATC
This sequence comes from Candidatus Aminicenantota bacterium, assembly GCA_011772425.1. Lineage (GTDB taxonomy): Bacteria > Acidobacteriota > Aminicenantia > UBA2199 > UBA2199 > JAKAGC01. The sequence goes on along the minus strand of WVZO01000028.1, from coordinate 7,557 downwards.
TCAAAAAGCGGATTCTGTGACGCAGGAGCCGATTACCCGTGGAGAACCGGGTCATGGCTGCGGGCACAATCTGTTTGGCACAGCCAGTGCCGGAGCAGCTATTGCCATTAAAACCATCATGCAGCAGCACAAACTAAAGGGTACCATTAAATTTTTTGGCTGCCCGGCTGAAGAGACGGTTGAGGGCAAAACCTATATGGCCAGGGACGGAGTTTTTTCAGGACTGGATGTTTGTCTGGATTGGCATCCTTCCAGTAAGAACCAGGTTAGCCTGAAAACCAGCAATGCGTTGAACAGTTTTGAAGTTATTTTTTTTGGAAAGACCTCTCATGCCGCAGGGGATCCTTGGAATGGGCGCAGTGCACTGGATGCGGTTGAACTCATGAATCATGGGGTCAACTGTTTACGGGAACATGTCCCCCCCACGGTGCGAATTCATTATGTGATCCCGGAAGCGGGGAAGGCTCCCAATGTGGTGCCGGATTATGCCAAAGTGTGGTACTATGTACGGGGCAAAGATCGACAGGAAGTGGAAGAGGTCTACGCACGAGTACTAAAAATTACCGAAGGTGCGGTCCTGATGACCGAAACCAGTCACCGGATTCATGTGATAACCGGTGTTTACAACTACTTAAAAAACAAAGTGGTGGCAACAGTGCTGCATCACAATCTCCAGTTGGTGGGACTGCCCTCATTTACTCCGGAAGAACAAGAATTTGCCCGTCAATTGCAGCGTAACTTTGGCAAAAAAGAAGAGGGAATGAGTACGGTTATTGAACCTTTTTCAGAGCCGAAAGAGTACATTGGAGGCGGCTCCACAGACGCTGCCGACGTAAGCTGGCTGGTGCCCACTGCCTCATTTAATGTGGCCTGTTGGCCCCTTCATACCCCGGGTCACAGTTGGGGTGTGGTCTCCTGCTCCGGTTCCCCTGTGGGATTCAAAGGCATGGTAACCGCAGCAAAAGTTTTCTCCGGGGCTGCCATCGACTTCTTATTAAACCCCAAACTAATCCAAGAGGCTCAAAAGGAGTTCAAGGAAAAAACAAAAGATTTTGTTTATAAATGTGCCATCCCTGAAAATCAAAAACCCCGTATAGGAGATAAAAGATAAAAAAGAAAAGGGCCGGAATGCGGCCGGAATACCAAAATCTCCAAAATTTCCATCATAGGTCTTGAAATATTTTCCCGGTTGTGGTAGGGTGGTAGAGTAACATTTAAAAAAAACATACTAAGAATAGGGAATAGTTGAATACAGGAGGGACAAAATGAAACTATTTCGGATGTTTCGGATAATATTAGCGGTTTTATCACTATTAATCCTCATGCCCTTTTGCAATCAGTTTAAGGGGGATGGCAGTGACAACACTGAGATTGCAAAGGCATCGCGTCATCTTGAGTATTTGATTCCCCTGTTAACATTCAAAGGGAGACCGGAAAACCTGGACATGGAGAACAAGGTGACGGTGCTGGTGAATCATGGTTATGTGGTGGGTTATTCGGCCAAGCATAAGCAGCCGCTGTGGTCGGCTTACCGGGTGAGTTCCAGCGATGTCGTACTGCTGAATGCAAGGGAAGAAGATAAATATTCTGAAGACAAAACCGTCAGACGGGTGGTAACGTTTGACCGGTCCCCGAGTTTTTATAAGGACCTTCGTTTACCGAAAAAGGCGCGGTCGTACTCTTCAGATTATACCAAATCCGGCTATGACCGGGGGCATATGACTCCGAACTTTGCGATCAATTCGCAGTATGGTAAGTTGCCTCAACTAGAAACCTTTTTAATGTCCAACATTTGTCCTCAGACCCCCAACTTGAACCGGGGGCCATGGATGAGGTTAGAGGGCATGATTTATAAATATTATGCCCCTTTAAGAGAACAGGTGTGGGTGATTGCAGGGCCGATTTTTGCTGAGTCCGGTAAAAAACTGAAAAATGATGTAGATATTCCTGTTCCCGCTGAATGCTATATGATTATTGCGGATCATTATTATCAAAGGGGAGCAGGTCTCAAAGCCAACATCATGGCGTTCAAGATGCCGCAGACCATCGAGCGAAAAGCCAAAGTTACAGAAGAGTATTTATTTTCGGTGGATGATATTGAGAAATTGACCGGTCTTAATTTTTTCCCGCAGTTTACAGCGCAGGAAGAAGAGGAGTACGAGAGAAAAAAGGCAGCGAAATTGTGGAAAACAAAATAATAGACTCTATCTATGATATTGCTGTTAATGAGCAATTTACCACAGGGATATTACTTAAACCTTTTTCCCGGGTCTGGAGAATTAGGCAAGAAACCGGTTATCTACTGAACCTTCCCATTAATTCCGTTTTAGCCAGGATGTGATTCTCCATGGCCTTCATGATCTCTCTCTTTGCAGCACCTGGTTTCAGGTCCAGGGCAATATCCAACGCATAGAACTTAAAAAAGTATCGATGGGTTCCTCCCGGTGGACAGGGGCCACCGTAATCATTCCTTCCCCAACTGTTCCTCCCATGCCGGGCACCATAAGAAAGTTCCGGTTGGGAGGGAATCCCTTCCGGGAGTTCGGAAACAGAAGCAGGAATATTAAACAGCAGCCAGTGATCCCAGGTGCCCACCGGCGCATCCGGATCATCACAGATCAGGACAAAACTTTTGGTTCCGGCAGGCGCATTTACCCATATTAGCGGAGGGGAAATATCCTGCCCCTTACAACTATATTTGTCGGGAATCTTGCCTTCATGTTGGAAGGCTGAACTGGTTAGTTCCATTGGACTCCTCCTTTCATTTGATTTTATGCCATATACGTTTGGTGCAACCACCAAAAAACACAGCAGAATTGAAATCATCTTTACAACCATTCTCATTTCTCCAGGAGCTAGTATACACCAAAAAGCATATTTTTTGCAAGCATTGGTTGCTCCTTGACTTTAATTATAAATGGGTTATAATAGCGTTTAACCAATGAAAGGAGATTGCTAATGATTAACCCACATGGTTCAGACCAATTGAAGCCATTGTATGTGATGGATGATACGGAGCGTAATGAATTGTTAAAGGAGGCTGAAACCCTTCCGTCTGTTATTGTCAGTTCGGCGGCAGCGGCCAATGCGGTCATGCTGGGAAGCGGTTACTTTACTCCCCTTAGCGGGTATATGAACCTGTCAGACTCCCTTGGTGCGGCTGAAAAAATGGTTACCACTGACGGCCTTTTCTGGCCTGTGCCTATCGTTAACTTACTGAAAGNNGGTACCCGATACTGGCTGTTCAGGATGTAGAAATTATCGAAGAAGTTTCCCACCATCAGATTCAGTTAATGGTTGAAAAGGTTTTCCGCACCACGGATCCCGCTCACCCCGGTGTGGCTGCCTTTACCTCTATGGGTAATTACCTGGTTTCCGGGCCGATAAAGGTATTAAATTTTTCTTATTTTGAAAGGGATTTCCCGGAGACTTTCCGTACAGCTTACCAGATTCGGGAAGAGATTTCAAAAATGGGTTGGGAAAAGGTGGTGGCCTTCCAGACCCGGAATCCCATGCACCGGGCCCATGAAGAGTTATGCAAGATGGCAAAGGAAGGTACCGGTGCCGATGGTATCCTGATTCATATGCTGCTGGGAAAATTGAAAAAAGGTGATATCCCGGCAGACGTACGGGATGCAGCCATCCGCAAGATGGTGGAGCTTTATTTCCCCCCCAATACTGTATTGATTACCGGTTATGGTTTTGACATGCTCTATGCGGGTCCCAGGGAAGCGGTGCTGCATGCGATATTCCGCCAGAACAGCGGCTGTACCCATTTAATTGTCGGGCGTGACCATGCCGGAGTGGGCAGTTATTATGGTCCATTTGATGCCCAGGCTATCTTTGAAGAGGAAGTTCCTGAAGGTGCCCTGGAAATTGATATTTTCAAGGCAGACCATACCGCCTGGTCCAAAAAATTGAATAAAGTAGTGATGATGAGCCGGGTAGAAAATCACAGCAAAGATGATTTCATATTCCTGTCCGGCACCAAAGTGCGGGAGATGCTGTCCAATGGTGAACCATTACCGGAAGAGTTTTCCCGTCCTGAAGTGGCGGAAATTTTAGGAAACTATTACAGGTCTGAGGCCAATACATAAACTGAGTAAGTGGAAGAGGACAAGCAAAGAAACCAAAGGAGTGTATAAATATATATGAAATTGAAAAAACTTACCAGTCGCTCTTTCTTTTTCTTCTTTTTTCTATTCATGATGTGGCTTTTAACGGCTGAGGATAAACCTGCTGAGATCAATGGCAGCATCCATGTGAATGGCAGTCTTCGGTTTTCCCTAACGGTTATCCAATCAGAAACCAATGGTATTGGTCAAAAAATCACCCGGTATTTTGATAAAACCGGGCAACTGAGATTGGAAGAAAAAGAAATATTTCACACCGATTCTCTTGATTTAATCCGTTTCAATTTGAAGGATTTTAAATCCGGGCGTGAGGAAGAATTTTTTAAACAGCAGGATCAAATCGTGGTTCGATATAAAAAGGATTCCCAAACCTCTTTTAAAGAAAAAATTAGAGATCAATATCGTCATTTACTACGCGGTTCCATGATTGTTCTCTATATTAAAAAGAACTTTAAACAACTAGAGAATAATAAGAAAGTATCTCTCAAGCTCCTGGTGCCCAAATATTTAAGGGCCTATGGTTTTCTATTGAAAAAAATCAACGAGACCCGTATTGACGGTCAAAACTGTTATGTGATTAAAATGTATCCGTTTTCGTGGTTTCTACGGGGATTTGTCAAACCCACTTATTTTTATATTGAAACGGATTCTCCGCATCAGCTTCGCAAATATGAAGGTATTATCACTCCCAAAGCCGATAATGGGAAGAGTTTTCGGGGGATTGTTACGTTTACGTTTAAAAGGTAATGCGGTGTGAGTAAATTAACCCGCAGCCTGTTCTGAAGCAACAACTTTTTATTATCTTGATTTTTTTTCCCTGGTTTTATAGAATCCTATTCATAAAAATTTTTGATTTTAAAGGATAGTGAAAATGAATATTAAAAGGGCATTTAATTGGAAAAGATACCCTGAAGCATGGCAGTGGGTGACGGCTCAATTAGATAATTTCAGCCAGGCAAACCAGGATATTGCCATGATGTCGGACCAATTAAGAGTAAAAGTCGGTGCACGGTTGATTGATTTCGTGGACTACCTGGCGGTGGATGATTTCGGCAGCTTGGCCTCACAGCTTGAAGGTTATGGGTACGAATACAACGATAATGATAATGTTTGGAAGCATCCCGGCGCTATTTTGCCGTGGGTTGTTATACAGGCACGTTCGAATATCTGTGCTCCTGTCGAGGTTGCATTAAAGGTAGACAGCATCGCCCAATTTTTAATGGTACAAGGATTGGATTTACCCATTGAAGGTTCTCCTTACAGTGGATTCCGAAGATGTGAAGTTTCTACCTTGAATGGGATTAGTTTATGGGTGGTGGAACGTCGTACCTCCAGGGGTGTAGAACCGGTAACCGAAAATTCAGATTATCTTAATATATACTTTAAAACCCTTGAAAAGTGGCAGACTCGTTCCAGGGGAACGGAGGACAGCGCTGCAACTGTGGAACAGATGTTGGACCTGGCAAAAAAACAGGTAGAGACCGCAGGCGCAGACCTGGCGGCATACCTCTTTTTTGAAGCAGAACGCCGCTTCTGGCAATCCAGGAACCGTGCGGCAGGAATACAGAAAAAAAACCTGGACGCTGTAGGGATGGGATGGGCAAACCATGATCATCACACCTATCGCAGTTCCAGGGAGCATTTTCAAAAATTGGTAGAGTTTTTTCAAATCCTGGGTTTCCATCCCCGGGAGAAATTCTATGCCGGTAAAGAAGCCGGTTGGGGCGCTCAAGTAGTGGAAAATCCAATTATCAATGTAACCCTGTTCCTGGATGTGGACCTCTCAGCAGATGAATTGGACATCGATTTTGTACAGGAAGGTTTACCCATCAGGGATACTCTTGGTACAGTTGGTCTGTGGTGTGCGCTTCATGGTGATTCGCTGCTGCAAGCCGGTCTTCATCATTTGGCAGTCCGGTCCAATTTTGACCGCTTGACTGAAATTCTTAAAAACGAACAGGTTAAAATGATGAATCCTTTCAGCACATTTCCTTACCTTAAACAGGCTTTTACCTATGGAGAACCGTGGCCGGTAAAGGAGAAACGGGTGCAAAGACTGCTGAAAGATGGATTTATTACTGCTGAATCAGCGGAGCAATTTATCCAAAAAGGTGCGTTAGGCAGTCACATGGAAAATATTCAGCGATCCAGCGGTTACAAAGGATTCAGCCAGAAAGAGGTTTCGGCGATTATCCAGGAGACCGATCCCCAGCAATATAGTCTTGATTAATAAAAGGAGGAAATGATGAATAAAAAAATGCTTAATATAGATATAACTAAGCTTTTCAAAATGCTTGGTATTGCTGAAACCAATGACGGTGCGTTTAACGGTCAATGGTTGAAAACCGGGGGCAAACCCATTGAGTCGGTCACGCCTATTAATGGCAGTGTACTGGCTGCGGTTAACGCGGCTGAGGCAGAGGATTATGAGAAGGTAATGTCATCAGCGCAGGAAGCGTTTAAAACCTGGCGCATGGTACCTGCTCCTAAACGGGGAGACGTAATCCAAAGCCTGGGGAATGAACTGCGAAAACACAAAGATAATCTAGGTACACTGGTTTCGCTGGAAATGGGTAAGATCAAAGTAGAGGGTGATGGTGAAGTCCAGGAAATGATTGACATCTGTGATTTTGCAGTGGGCCTGTCGCGGCAGTTGTATGGGAAAACCATGCACAGTGAACGGCTGCAGAACCGGATGTATGAGCAATGGCATCCATTGGGTATCCTGGGATTAATCACATCGTTTAATTTTCCCACTGCGGTGTGGGCCTGGAATTTTGCGGTGGGCAGTGTTTGCGGAGATGTGACTATATGGAAGCCGTCTTCTCAGGTGCCTTTATGTGCCATTGCCACCACCAGGATCGTCCATAAGGTTTTGAAGGAACACGGGTATCCTGGTGCGGTGGCATCGCTGTTGATTGGCAGTGGCAGTGTGATTGGTGAGCGGATGATTGCGGATCGGCGTATTCCCTTGATTTCTGCCACTGGTTCCACGCGGATGGGGAAACGTATCGGTGAAGTGGTGGGCAGCCGTTTGGGACGTACCATACTGGAATTGGGAGGCAATAATGCAGTGATTATCAGTCACCGCTCCAATCTCCAAATGGCGCTGCAGGCCACGCTGTTTGGTGCAGTGGGTACGGCCGGGCAGCGCTGTACCAGCACCCGCCGGCTGATTATCCACGAAAATGTCTATGATACGTTTGTCAATTGCCTCATCGACGCATACAAACAGGTTCGCATCGGAAATCCCCTGGATGCCAATGTTCTTATGGGACCGCTGATCGACCCCTATGCCGTGGATAATATGCAGATTGCCCTCCAACGTCTTAAAAAAGAAGGTGGTCGTGTGCTTTACGGCGGCGACGTTCTGGAAGGTCCTACATATCCTGGCGGAACCTATGTTAAACCCTGCATTGCCGAA
>WVZO01000490.1 GCA_011772425.1 Candidatus Aminicenantota bacterium | reverse complement strand
TAGTTAACAATTTTCACTTAACACTTAACACTTAACCTGGTTGCACAATTAAAAATTAATATAACCCAATAAATTATACGGCCCAAAACATGATTTCGGACATATTTGCAAGTGTAAATGGTTGGCTGCAAAAAGACAAAAAAATAGAAAATTTTAAATGGATGGGTTTATTTTTTATTTCTGTTTATGTTAAAATCCCTGTGAAAGTTAAAAGAGGATTCATTAATAATTAGGTATCAAGTACGGATGTGGGATACGGTATGAAGTGTATTTATGAGCGATTCATCAGGCGGTTCGCCTTTTTATTTTTAATGGCTCTTCTCTTTTTCATATTCATATCCACAACGTTTACCTTCCCGCAGAGTTATCTTGTGAAGACCTATTCGGAGAATGAAGGGCTGCCCAGTGCTACTGTACACGATATAGCGCAGGATCATTGGGGCAGGATATGGTTTGCTACCCGGGCCGGGATTGCTGTTTATGATGGCGTTTCCTGGAGAACCTATACGGTATCGGACGGTCTGCCGCTATTGTCTTTTCTGAAAATAAAAGTTGACCGGAAGGGAAGAATCTGGGCGTTGTCTGATTCCCGCCAGGCTGAAATCTATGTGGTTTACCATGACGGTCATGAGGATATGCAGTGGACTCAACTAAAAGAGATAAACGTCTCCTCTACTCATTTTACTGAACTGACGGCTTTCCAATTGGTGGAGCAAAAGCAAACGGATATACCTGTTATTGCCGTGGGAACAGCAAAACGCGGCGTGTTTTTATGGAATCAGGGAAACTGGGAAAACCTCACCAAAACCAATGGCCTGAGGAGTAATACCATTAATGGAATCGCTGCCTTAAACGGGAAATTTTATGTGGCCACGGATCAGGGAATGTCTATCATTAAGATTATCAACGGCAACGTTACCATTAATAATCAATTGAATCAATCACTGGAACTGCCTTCAAGAGACATAAAAGGAATCTGTATCGAGTACAAAGATAAATTCCCTGATGCTCCTTTAATACACTCCCGCATCTGGCTGTTTGGGCATGATTGGGTGGGGTATTTTTCGGAAAACACGTTAAAAATGACCGTTTACCCGATGGAGATTTTTTTTGCTGAAAAAAATGAGACCGTCACGTTATCCCCGGATTATCGTGGTGGTTTGTATATAGGGAAGCTCTATAGAGCGCTTTATTTCGATATTAAAACCCGTTCATGGGAATTCATTGGCGCGGTCAACGGTCTCATCAGCGAAGGTGCCAATTCAATCTTCATTGATTTTGAAAAGAATATATGGATTGTCTGTGATCGAGGAGTCAGTCGGATTTCAAGCCGGCGGTTCAGCAATTTTCAAATGATACACGGGTTGTTGGAAGATGAGGTCACCGCCGTGGTGGAGTATGAACCGGGAAAGTTTGTCCTGGGGCATAATATTGGGATCACCATTTCTGATGGGAGAGAATTCTTAAGAATACCCTTCCACCGTTCCAAAGGATCCAGTTCCCCGCTGTTCCGGGTATTGGATATACAATTGGATTCAAAGAAGAATGTCTGGCTCGCAGCGGCCCGGGCCGGACTGGGGAAAATCGATCTCCATTATCCATACCGGATGACATGGTATGGTAGAGAAAATGGTTTGCTGGGTAATATTGTAAGCCTGTGGATTGATAAAAAAACGGATAATATATGGGTGGGAACAGACCTGGGAATTTATTTTCGCACCAAAACCGGAAAATTTGTGTTACTGAATCTGGGAAAATTCCCTTCATTCGGTGTCAGGAAAATTTTTGGCGACTCTGGGAAATTGCATTATCTTCTCAGCGGCAAGTTTGGGGTGTTTGTGTATGTGGATAAGGAAAAACTGTGGAAGAACTACCAGGTTCCCGGGAATAAAAAAGCCAACGATGTGTATGCATTAAAAAGAGACAGTCAGGGGCGGCTTTTAATCGGATCACTGGCTGGAGCATTTATCCTGGAGAACCACAGGCTCAAGAAATTTAAAGACAATAATTTCCAGGTGGACAGACCAGTTTATTTTATCACAGAAGATCATAAACATCGCCTCTGGTTTGGAACCGACAATGGAGTCGTGCGCTGGGATGGGAAAAGGAAACGGGTCTATTCGGTGGGTGAAGGGCTTATCGGGCAAGAGACCAACCGGGCAGCCGGAATCGTGGACACCAGGGGAAGAGTTTGGATCGGCACCAATCGGGGTGTATCCATTTATGACGAAAGCTTTGATTGTAGTGAACATTCTTGTGCGGAGCCAAAAGTTCAATTGTTGTATATGGACGTCTCCGGTAATAAAATTCCACTAAAGGGTACAAAACCTGCTGAACTACACTACAATGACAACACCATTACTCTTCATTACCGGGGGATATCTTTCCAGGATGAGACCGCTGTTTGTTTTAAAAGTAAACTGGAGGGGTTTGATAAGGAATGGCTCACTGAAAGTTATCCCTACAAACAAATGAGAAAATATACCAATTTGCCTGCGGGCGTCTACCGGTTTCATTTAAAAGCCAGCAATGCATTGGGTATGTGGAGCAATGTGGTTACATCACGGGAGATCATCATTCTCAAACCCTTTTATAAACAATGGTGGTTTTTTCTAGTGGCCTTTTTACTGGCGACTGTTATACTTTTCAGTATTGTTCAATTTATTTCGGAAAAGCGTTATGCGGCTCTCCTGGAAAAACAAGTAGAGGAGAGGTCCAATCAGCTCCAGGCACTGGAAAAAAGATACCGCACTCTGTTTATAGAGTCTAAAGATGCGGTTTTTATTTCCACACCTGAAGGAAGATTAATTGATATTAATCCTGCAGGAGTTGAGTTATTTGGTTTTCATTCCAGGGATGAGGCTTTAACCATGAGTTCCGGTCTTGAGATTTACAACACGCTGGAGGATCGAGCCGCTTTCCGGGAAGAAATTGAAAAAAAAGGATATGTCAAGGATTATGAATTGGTTTATAAACGAAAGGATGGCTATCTTATCACCGCGCTGGTAACTGCTACGCTGGTGCGTGATAAAGAAGGTAATATAACCGCATATCGGGGGATCATCAGGGATATTACAGAACAAAAAAGGCTCGAACAGCAGTTGGCCCAGGCGCAGAAGATGGAAGCCATTGGCACATTGGCCGGGGGGATTGCCCATGATTTCAATAACCTCCTGGGAGTGATTTTGGGCAACGCTGAACTACTCACGGACGACATTCCCGAGGGAAAGCTGGGACGTCAGAATCTTCAAAATATCTTGAATGCTTCGGAGCGGGCAGCAGAGCTGGTTAAGCAAATCCTGGCCTTCAGCCGCCAAAGTGAACGAAAACGAAGCCCCATCAATCTCAGTGCCACCCTGAAAGGAATCCTTAGATTGCTGCGTTCATCACTGCCTTCCACCATTGAGATTCATCAGGATATCCGCATCGGTACTGGTATTGTTCTGGCGAATCCCACTCAGATTCACCAGATCATGATGAATTTGGCTGCCAATGCAGCCCATGCCATGCGAGAGAAGGGCGGAGTACTGGAAGTGAACCTGGATGAAGTCTACATGGATACGGAAACCACCAAAAGCTATGATAATATCAAAACCGGTTACTACCTGAGACTGGCAGTTATAGATACTGGCCGTGGGATGTCGCCGGAGGTGATGAAACGCATTTTTGATCCTTATTTTACCACCAAAGAAGTAGGCGAAGGTTCAGGCATGGGTTTAGCTGTGGTTCATGGCATTGTGAAAAGCTGCGGCGGTTACATTTCCGTCTACAGCGAACCTGGAAAAGGAACAACCTTTCATGTTTTTCTGCCCAAAGTAGAAGGTGAAACAGAGCAAAAAACTCCAGTAACAGAGGATGGTCCCGGAGGCACTGAGCGGATCATGTTGGTGGATGATGAAAGCGAACTGATAGATGTGGGAATGCAAGTGCTGGAGCGAATGGGATATAAGGTGATAGGGACAACCGACCCAATGGAAGCATTGGCGGTTTTCCGCAAAGAGCCGGATCAATTTGACCTGGTTATCAGTGATCTTACCATGCCGCGATTGACAGGTATTCAATTAATTGAAGAAATAAGGCGTCTCAGACCTGATATTCCCATCATTCTTTGCTCGGGATTCAGTTCTGCAGCCACTGTGGAGCAAATCAGGGCGCTTGGTATCGATGATTTTATCTTGAAACCTATTATTAAAAGTGACCTGGCACGCAAGGTACGCAGCGCTTTAGATAAAAGATAAATAGTCCTTGATTCTTACTGGTTTTTTTATTAAAATATGATAACTCCATATGTGATATGATAAAACATGAGAATTAAGAGAGCATGGCTGAAAAATTGATTATTTTTGGCATCGATATCGGGTCCGTGACCATATCTATCGTAGGAATGTCACTGGAAGGTGAAATCCTTAACACCCACTATGCCTTCCATCACGGAGATATTCCCGAAACCCTGCACACCATGCTCTCAAAAGTAGACTACCGGTTGATTAAAGGAATCGCCTGTACCTCTGCATCGTCTTATTTCTTGAAGAGCACTCGTTCCTATGACTCCAGGATTGCCTGTATTACCGCCGC
>WVZO01000473.1 GCA_011772425.1 Candidatus Aminicenantota bacterium | reverse complement strand
ATATTTCCCTCTCAGATAACCGGCTGACTCTGCAATATCTGATGATATTTCCAACAAATTGAGGTTTTCCCCCTTTTTTAAGAACTTTATAAATTTATCTATCAGTTGCTTCTGATTTTGTGAAACCGGTTTGGGTAAAACTTCAGTGATGGTAATAACCGAAGTAAATGCGATTAATTCACCAGATTGAAAACTAACCACAAGGTCTTTCATCAATGGGCCATAATCCTGGTGAGCTTCAATATAATATATTATTGGTGCGGTATCAAGAAATATCGAATTTAAGCTGGATACTTCAACCATAAGACTCAATCTCGCTCCTCCCTTAACTGATTCACATACTCCTGTGCATCAATTTCCCAAACTCCTTTTCCTATCCCATACATCTCCTCCCAGGAAAGTAACCCTTCCTGCTCTTCATCCTCAACTCTCAGTTGATGAATTAGCCTTTCCGCTAGTTTCATTCGTTCCGACCTGGAAAGTACTTGAACTTCCTTCCAGATGTAATTTAAATTGGTTTGCACATTTCACCTCCTGGCTTGTTACTTGTATATCGTCTTACCCTCCAGTAAAGGGTATCACCTTTTAAGACACAATGATTATACACGTAATCCGGCAAGGATTTCAAGAGGAAAGAGCAAAAAAAGTTGAGAAAATCGGAAAACCAGACGGTCAGGAGGGGAGAAACGGAGAAGCGGAGAAAAGAAGAAGAGAAAAGGTGCCAGTCGAGAAAATTTTCGTAGACGAAGACCGTGAATTTGTAGGATAAGCCTGTGGAACTGGGGAAGACATCCGTGAAGTTGGAGGAAAGGAAGATAAGAAGCGAAGAGGAGAAGAAGTTGAGAGATAAACCACGAAGGCACGAAGAACACGAAGGTACAAATAAACAGTTTGCAGTTGGCAAGGAGGAAGAGAAGAAACGAGGAAACGGAGAAGGTGGAATTCGTGCCTGCCGTCTTTCCCCTTATTTTACCTCGCCTTTTTAGAACCTTCGACTTTTGACTTAACACGTTTATCCGGCTTAAAAAATGCCAGATAAGATAGTATCCCAATCAATGGCGCTATTATCGCGGCGCCTACTACCGGTTGATTTAAAAATGCGCAGGTTAAGGCAGCTCCAATATCTATTAAAGCAACAAAAAAAGAGAATAGTTGCCCTCTTAATGTCAATTTTTTATAAAGCTCAAAGTATTTCCTTCCCATCTCAATGCTATTTTTTTCAACCACTACTTTGTGGTTGTCCATTTCAATTCTATGATTCAAATTTTTATCAACATAATTGAACAGAATATCTATAGCTCCGGGTTTTAGATTCTCATATTCTCTCAATAATTCCGGGTGAGGAAAAGGAGCCTCGTAAGAGCTAAATTTCCCTATATTAATTTTTGAGACATCAATATTTTTTAAGGCTTCCCCGGGTATTCCAAATTCTTTCTCAAAAAAATTAATGATGCCCTTCTTTTCCCTTTCGGGAGATAGATCATTTTTGTTTTTTTTATTCGGTTGATTTAATTTTTCTTTCATATTGTGCCAATGCATTCCAGAAATCTTGCGCAACCATTTCAAGATCGTTTTCTTTAACTTCGATTTCTGATTCTTTTGGAATTAATTCATCGAAATCTTCTATTGTGAACGTATGAGTGCCAGATAAATCAAACGTGCTTAAAAATCCCTCAAAAAAGGGCTCTTTTTTAAAAAATATCTTCTTGCTCATTTTTACAAACCTTTCAGTAATTCTAATGCTATAATATAATACAAAAAAAGCAAAAAAGCAAATACTAAGCCAGTTTTTTTATCAAATTTTCGGTTTTTTTTGACTGCTGCCATCAATCAGACGGTAAGTGAAGCTCAAACTAGAAATCTTTTTTTCCTATTAAAGCTAATCTCTCGTACCGCACGGGCACTCTAAAAAAACTGCTGCCCTCCGTGCGGATCTACTACCCCATATTTTTATCTACAGGATGGACAGAAATATCTTTGAGCTCAAAAAACGTTTAGTCTGTCCATCCTGAAACTCCTACAAAACTCTATCAGAACTTTTTTTTACCTTCGGCGACCAGGGACTCTTTTTGAAAAAACCGCCCCTGGACCCCACAAAAACTTTTCATACACGGTCAGTCTGTAGTATGTGGTTCGAACCATACTACCCAATTGGAATCACTTCTAATTGGCTCCCCTCGCCGAGGGGTTACTTGTAAAAAATAATCTTGAAAGTCGTTCCCTGTGGACCGGTGCCCTCTAAAGAAATCTCCCCATTTAAGGTCGTAATAATCTTCCGGATAATAGCCAATCCCATGCCGGTTCCCTTCTCTTTAGTAGTAAAAAATGGATACCAGATTTTTTCTCTTATCTTATCATCAATCCCCCTGCCGTTATCCTTCAAAATAATCTCCAAATTTTTGGTTTTATCTTTTTTAAAGGTTTTAAATGTTACCACCACCCTGTTTGCACCCGCTTCCCTGGAATTGAGCAGGAGATTTGAAAAAACCGAGCGAATCAGCGCCGGGTCACTATTAACACTCACTGCCGCTTCCCCCCGGTCCGAATCCACTTCAATCTCAATATCCCTTTCCGCAGCGATTCGTTTGAATAGATCAACCAGGTCAATGGTTTCCTCTATATCAACGCGAACGGGCTTGGAAAAACTCAAAAAACTCTCCATCATGGCTGTTAAGAAATTAACCTCTCTGTTGACTTTGCCGGTTTTTTCCATATCACCTTTGATGGTTTTGGTGTACCCGTAAATCACACCCAGGGAATTCTTGATTTCATGGGCCAGGAAGGCGGCCATTTCTCCCAGCATGATAAAATTACTGTTCTGTCGCTGGATTTCCTCCCGCTTCTTCTCCTCGGTAATATCCTTGATAAGCAGTAACTGACCAATGTTTTCAATGGGATTTAAATCCACAAAAAATATCTGTTCGTTGGAAGCTATCTCTTTGGATATTTTTTCTCCTTCATGGGTTTGCACAAATTCAACAATCTCCGGGAATCCCGACAATATCTTTGCCGGAAAACTATTCCTGGCATTGGCAAAACTCTGGGAAAATAACTGCTCCGCCACCGTATTAAAAATATCGATTCGCCCCCCCTGGTTTATAAATATAACCGCGGAATTGATATTGTTGATAATACTCTTGTTCAATTCTTCTTTTGTGGTCACATGAAGCCGCTGCTCTTCCACGAGATTTTTTAATTGGGCTTCACTGCCTTTCAATTCCAGCAAATAGTCCTGGAGCGGTGGAATAGCATCATGCTCGGGTTTTGTCCGTGATTTTTTATACAAAATGACCAGGTAAAACCCCGTACCAATAACCAATAGCCCCATGGCAATGGCAAGGGTGGAAAAAATCTTCCGGATCCGTTTGATATCCTCGGTGAATTTATAAGGATTTCTTATCTTTGTTATATCGACCTCTTCGATCTCTTTAAACAACGATTGGATGTTCTGAAAAATGAAAAGCAAAACGATTTGAATCACCAGGAGTAAAATAATGGTTGTCTTTTTCATTTTTTTGTTCCTCTCTTAGTGTCCCTTCGTGGCTATCTATACAAAGATTGGATGAATTGTAAGATATCGCTGCCCCAGAAGAGCGAGATATAACTGCCAAGGCTGAGAAAAATGCCAAAGGGCAGGGCCAGTTTCAGGTCTTTTTTCTTGAAAATAATGAAAAACAGGCCCACCATTAACCCGGAAAACGAAGCCATGAGAACAGCAATCACCAATTTATTCAATCCCAGGAAAGACCCCAGCAGCAGCATCATCCAGATATCTCCCTGGCCGAGGCCTTCGATCTTGCGAACCCTGAGATAAAAAAAGTATAAACCGGCAAAGACCAGTGCCCCACCGAAAGCCGTGCCAAAGGCATTCTTAGGATCAAGGAAGGGGTTAAAAAAGGAGTAGACTAAAAAAACAACGGCTCCACCAATGGTCAGTTCCAATGGCAGGATCATGTGCTGCAGGTCGATTATTGCCAGTGTCAGCAGCAGGCAGAAAAATAAAATGGTAAAGGCAGTATGAACCGGTGTGGAACCGTAATACTGGTAGGAGAGCCAGAAACTAAAGGCAGTAAAGATCTCCACTGCCGGATAGATAAGTGATATCCTGGCCTGGCAGTGGCGGCACTTCCCACCTAACAGGATATAACTGAGAACCGGGATATTGTCGTAGAATTTAATGGGTGTGCTGCAGGCAGGGCAGTGGGATCCTGGTTTGACAATACTTTTTTCCAGGGGCAGCCGGTAAATAACCACATTTAAAAAACTGCCCACGATAAGACCAAGTATAATTAGAACCGCTTCTTCCATCGAAAATCCTTTTGTGCAGAGATTTTCCCTGTTTCAGGGTTGTAAACGTATTTGTGGCCGAAGAAATCCCTGGGTATTCCGCCAGCCAACCGGGCCTGTATTAATTGGTTTAAATCCCGGGGATACCGTTTGTATAACTGTTTAAACAGGTTTATACGCTTTTCCAACCACAGTTTGTCCCTTTCATACTTAATTTGAAACAGGTGGTTTTCGGCGGAATCACGTTCCAGGCCGGGTTTTGAGTAGGTATAAATCTCGAGCCACAGGTTGTAAGCATACTCCAGGTTATCCAGCATGTATACCATGTGGGCTCGCTGCCTCTTGACATGAGGGGGGGCGGTGGGTTTTGCGGCTGCCTTCTTAAAAAATCTTTCGGCCAGTTTATAATCCTTTAAGTTTTTGGAAGCATAGAAGCCGCACTCATAATCGAATATCCATTCATCCGGCATTTGCTTCGCACCCTTTTGCAGGAGCCGCATCGCCATGTTGACGTCCCCGGCCTCCAGGGCCATGATCCAGGAACCGACAATATAAGGTTCCATGTACTGCGGGTTGATATCGGTAATCACATTGTAAATGTGCTCCAGGTAATCATACATGTTGGTGACATGGTAATCGGAAAAAAACTGGATGGACCAGATAAACAACAAATCCGCCGCCAGGTTGTGATACCCGAAAGACAATATTTTTATGGTCTTTCCCGGAGGCAGTGTCACAAAGGTCCGGCGTTTGCCAAAATAATCATAGCTGCAATCATAATTGTACTGCAAATACCCCACTGCCGCCATCAACAAGACAAAAACAATAACCATTAATAACCTGGATTTACGTTTCATTTCTATTACTGGAACTCCCGCTTATTAAATATAATAATGGTTAAAATCAACAGAGCAGAAGTATAAAAAGCAGCGTACAGGATACCGTTCAGGATTAGATAGCTGTCCAGATGGGATTTGGTTACAATTTCATTCTTAATATTGAACTTATCCAGGTTGGGAAGGATATAGTAAAAAAAGTAGGCGGTGATTTTTTCTAACGGCTTTGTCAGGTGATGTTTAAATAGATTGAAGGTCCACATGACCTGCCCGATCAAATAGAGGGAGATCGTGAATATGGACGACAGGATAGGGGTGGAAAAAGAGGAAAACAACAAGGAAATAGAAGTAATAATCAGCAGCTCCAGGTAGAGGAGGAAAAAATAAACAAGAATCCGAGAATCCAGGGTGCCGGTGGAAATAAACAGGTACAAAAAAAAGATCACTGCCATGGAAGCCAGTGCCACCAGGAGGGTCAGCGAAAGCCCCAGGAACTTGCCCACGATAAAACTACTTCGCTCAATGGGTTTGCTCAAAATATTGTAAATGGTTTTTTTGTCAATCTCTTTGTATACCAGGTTGATCCCGGTAAACACAGCAATCAATACACTAAAAAAATCAATGGATGCCAGTCCCACATCTTTCAATACCTTTTCCGTATCACCGATAGCTAACATGCTGACAATCCAGGAACTTAACGCCGACGTCACCCCCAGGCCGATCAACAGGTAGAACACTTTGTTGCGGACCGCCTCTTTAAAGGTATTTAAGGCAATGGCTTTTAACTTCATTGATTGATTTCCTCGAGGAAGATGTCTTCAAGGGTCATTTTTATCGGTGTCACCGCCAGGATGTTTCCTTTGTTCCGGGTAATCCATTCAACGGTTTTATTGGCATCGTCGTTGGTTTCCAGCTTGATAATGTAATCCTTATCCCGCTGCACATATTTCACCTGGTGACCGGTAAGGGTTTGCTCATCGATACCGGTAAACACGATTTCGTAATACCTGACACTGTGAGAGATCAAATCCGATAGTCTTCCTTGTTTTTTGATCCGGCCGTTCAGTATGATGCCCACCCGGTCCACCATCATTTCCATATCCTGGAGGATATGTGAAGAGAAAAAAATGGTTTTACCGGAATCTTTCAGGGACAGGATGATATCTCTCAATTCTTTTCGCCCAATGGGGTCCAAACCGGAAAAAGGTTCATCCAGGATAAGAAAATCCGGCTCATGAATCAAGGCCTGGGCAAGTCCCACTCGCTGGATCAGACCTTTGGAGTATTTTTTTAACTTGATATCTTTCCTGTCTGCCAACCCCACCAGTTTAATAAGTTTTCTGGTTTTCTCCTGGATTTCTGTTTTGGGGAGGGAGAACAACATCCCGGTAAACATCAGCAATTCTTCTGCTGTGAGGTAATCATAAAAATAGGGCTGTTCCGGCAGAAATCCCACCTTCCGCCGGCTTTCCGCATTCCTGGTGGGCTGGCCAAAGATAGAGATTTCACCGGAATCCGGGGTGATGAGTCCCAGGACACACTTCATGGTCGTGGTTTTTCCTGCACCATTGGGCCCCAGGAACCCGTAAATTTCCCCTTCCTCAACCGTGATGTTGATCCCTTTTAAAATATGATACTGTTTGATCAAAAAGTTAGACGTAAAGGATTTGTGTAAATTTTTGATCTCCAGCGCTTTCATCTTTTTTATTTTATGTGTTCCCACGTTTAACTGTCAGCCGTTTCTTTCCTGATTTTTGCCTGGGCTGCAGCCAACCTGGCAATGGGAACGCGATAGGGCGAGCAGGAAACATAATTCATACCGGCATTGAAGCAAAATTCCACGGACCTGGGTTCGCCGCCGTGTTCACCGCAAATGCCTACTTTCAAATCCGGCCGTATTGTCCTGCCCCGCTCGATACCTATTTGCACCAACTGACCGACACCTTCCTGGTCCAGCACCTGGAACGGGTCTCCCGGCAGGATATTCTTATTCAAATAATCCTGCAGGAAACCACCGGCATCATCCCGGGAAAAACCAAAGGTCATCTGGGTGAGGTCATTGGTTCCAAAGGAGAAAAATTGAGCAGTGCGAGCTATTTTATCCGCCACCAGGCAGGCCCGGGGAATCTCGATCATGGTCCCCACCAGGTACTCTACCGCATCCTTTTCCCTGGCAAAAATCTCGTTGGCAGTTTTATCAATGATTTTTTTCAAGTATTCAAATTCCTTTTCCGTCCCGGTAAGGGGGATCATGATCTCAGGATGAACCTCGACGCCATTTTTCTTCACTGTCAATGCTGCCTGGATGATGGCTTGGGTTTGCATGACAGCAATCTCCGGGTAAGTAATGGCCAGCCTGCACCCCCGGTGTCCCA
>WVZO01000714.1:347-25482 GCA_011772425.1 Candidatus Aminicenantota bacterium | reverse complement strand
GGTATCTGTGGAAAATCCTCAGAAATATGTGGAAAATCCTCATAAATATGAGGCCAGGACTCCGAAATATGAGGCCAAACCTTCGTTATCGCAGCAAAACCGGTATCAAGTCTTGCGTTGCAACATTGTCATAGAGCAAGACTTGACCCCTTCTGCTTCTGCAGCTTTAAATCCGGATGAATTAGAAGAAAATCCACCTGGCGCAAAAGGAAATCCATCTAGCGCAAGAGAATATTCATCTAGCACAAGAGAAGATCCAAGCGCAAAATATATTTTTGCGCTTGCCGTGGGCTTTGAATTTATAACAAAATACCTGCTGTCATCAATTATTGATCTGCTTTTTCAGTAATCACCCCACCGCTCCGGGGTAAAAATTTTTGGAAAAGAACAAGAAAAGGGATTTGGAAGGGATTTAGTGCCAGACAAAGAAAGTCCTGGCCTTAATCTTTTTGTTTATCTTGTTGAAATTATAGTGCTATTGCGTTAAAATATACATTGGAGGCAATCTTATCATGAAAGAAGATTTATCTTTTTCAGAGATTATGAAGCGATTCGACTCCGAGTGGGTACTTATTGGAGACCCGGAGACAGACGATGGTTTTAATATCAAACATGGAGTCGTTTTATGGCACAGTAAAGATAGAGATGAGGTATATCGAAAGGCGAGAGAGATAAAACCAGTTCATTCCGCTATTTTGTACACGGGTAAAATTCCTGAAGGGGAAGCTGTTGTGCTATGAAGATTAAATTCCAATACTATGTCATACTTTACCTCCGGGTGCAACCATAGATGGTCTGTTAGGACTTGATTTTTTTCGTGGAACAAGTTTTACAATCAATTTAAAGTTAGGAACCTTTACTTTTGTCTAAAAGTCCCCTAAACTTCCCCCGGGCAATTCACTCGTTGGGTTTGATGAATCAAACCCCTACGATCGAATTGATGTCCATTTTTTCTTCGCGCCCCTTCGCATTTTTACCGCATTGTAAATGCCTTCGCGGTTTATTTTAATAAAATGGTGCCAAAACCAATGGTCCTTTAGGTCTCCGCCGCAGGCGGTTAAACACCTGTCCGTAGGACACCGCTTCGGTTTTTAATTTATAATTTTTCATTTTTCATTTATAATTCTCCTCCCCCCTCTTCTCTCTTGATATTCCTTCCTGTTTCCTATAAAATACCGGTATGATTCATAAGAAAAGAGATATAGAGGTTTATTAAAATGCCATCTGAAAAATACCTTAGAGAGATAAAAAAGAGAATAAAGGAAGCCGGAGAGAAACAACTTAAGGAATTGGATTTAAGCGGTATGCCTTTTATTTATGATGGAAAATTGACCCAAATCCCTGAAGAAGTTTTTGAATTGGAGCACCTGGAGGTTTTGGATTTAAGCAACAATCAATTAACCACTGTTCCCGGATCCATAGCAAAACTGCGAAAATTAACTAGGCTCAAATTATTCGACAATCAATTAACCTTTGTTCCCGAATCCATAGCAAAGCTGCAAAACCTGAAAAAACTTGTATTGAAAGGTAATCCCATCGAAACTCCACCACCGGAAGTTGTTTTTGATAAGGAAGGCGAAACCGATCTTAAAGGGATCAAAAATTACTTTCGTCAGCTTGAAAAGGCCGAAAAGAATAGTCTGCACGTGTTGATCGCCTGTAATTGTTCCGTCTGTAAAGGCAGGAAAGAGCCGCATTTTTACCGGTTAGAGAATTTAAAAAAACGGTTACGCGACAGACAATTCCAGGTACAATGCGACGAGAGTTACGAGTATGTGGAAATATTGAGCCTGGTGGATGATTTCCTAGAAAAAGACCTGGATATCGGGGAAGGCGAGGATTTGGTTCACCCATACGCGGATTCAAGGGAAAAAAGGGAGACCGAACCGGTAAAGGAAATATATATATCCTATGCCTGGGGCGGGGAGAGTGAGGAGATCGCCAACCGGCTGGATGAGGCATTTAGAGAAAAAGGAATCCCTATTATCCGTGACAAGCTCGACCTGGGATTTAAAGGGCGCATCAATGAATTTATGGAACGAATCGGGCGCGGGAAATGTGTTATCGTGGTGATTAGCAATAAATACCTGGAATCTCGAAACTGCATGTTTGAGCTGATGCAAATAGCCAAAAGCGGAGATTTTTATGGCCGTATTTTCCCGGTTGTCCTGGATGATGCTAAAATATACGACCCGGAGGAGCGTATTAAATATGTTCAATACTGGGAAAAAAAGAAAAAAGCTCTGGATGATGAAATGAAAAGTGTTTCTTCCGAATACCTGGATGGCTTCAGGGAAGATATAGATCTTTATGCTGATATCCGGAAATATTTACCCCGCCTGACCGATATACTCAGAGATATGAATACGCTAACAGTTGAGATACACAGCCAAACCGGGTTCGAGGAATTGGTCAAGGCCGCAGCAGCCAAACTAGAGGAATAGGGGTAACAATTAAGCTTTTTTTCACCACGAAGACACGAAGGCATTTACAATGCGGTAAAAAGCACAAAGGTAGAAGGAATCTTATGGATTTTTTAAGAATAAGCAAATAAGGAGACAGGAAAGAAGTGTTGTAGAAGTGTTGGTATCCATCAATTACTTGACAAGCAATGATAATTCCTCTAATATTTCAATATGATTAAAAAAGGAATTTCTTATGGTGTCTCTATGATGAAAAGAATTGTAATTATAACAACAATCTTATTTATGATTTTTTTTGCACTCCCATCCTGCAAAGAGATAATTGACAGTTTAGACTATGAACCAATGGAAATAAATGACGGCTGGCTCATATCTACTGCTTCAGAATAAAGGCGTCAGGGAAGTAAAATCTCGACTGCGCCTTCTGTGGCTTCCCCTACCGGGGGAGGCAGTTCCCACACTCTTACCGTTGCATCTCCCTCGCTGGCACCTGAAACTACCTTTTTCCCGTCCGGGGTTATGGCTACTCCATAAACCCAACGTGTATGCCCTTCAAAAGTTGCCAAACATAAACCAGTTTCCAGGTCCCATAATTTCAGGGTCTTGTCCCATGAACCGGAAACAACCCTTTTTCCATCAGGCGTTACCGCCACTCCCCAGACCGTACTTTTATGCCCGGCAAAAGTTGCCAGACATTCACCGGTCCTAATGTTCCACACCTTCAATGTATTGTCAGCCGAAGCTGAAACAACTCTTGTTCCATCAGGCGTAACAGCTACTCCACAGACTTCATCCTCATGACCTTTAAAGGTAATCAGGCATTCCCCGCTTGCCATCTCCCACAATCCTCCCCTTCCCAGGTCCCACAATTTCAGGACGCCATCAGCATCGCACGATATCACCCCTTTACCATCAGGTGTTACGGCAATATCACTGATCTCTTCATCATGACCGGCATATGTGACTAAACATCCCCCGGTTTCCAGGTCCCATACTTTAAGGGTCTGATCCCACGATCCGGAAACGACTTTTTTGCCGTCAGGCGTTACTGCCACCGCGATGATACAATCCTCATGGCCTTCAAGTGTACCCAGACATTGCTGGGATTCCAGGTCCCACACTCTCAGGGTTGTGTCATGGGAAGCAGATATCACTTTTTTCGAGTCAGGGGTTACAGCCACCCCCCAAATATCATTGGTATGCCCTGTCAACGTTGCCAGGCATTGGCCGGTTTCCAGGTCCCATACTTTTAGTGTCTGGTCATGCGAAGCCGACACCACCTTTTTACCGTCCGGGGTTACTGCTACACAAGAAATTACATCCTTATGCCCTTCCAGGATCATTGCCTTTCGAATCACCACTTCCTCTATTCCAGGTGATATGCTGACTTCTGCTTCTTCCTGTAATTCCCAGGGAACCGCGTCCTGTTTCTCCTCCTGTACTGCTGCTTCTTCAATAACCGGTTCCTCCGGGAGACTGACCTCCAACGGTTGTTCATCCGGCTCTTCCCCTGTCTCTTCCTCTGCTTCTTCAGAAACCACTTCCTGGGGCTCTTCCGGTTCTGCTGGCGCTTCAATAACCGGTTCCTTTTCTTCAGGTGCTATGCCGGTTTTTTCTTCCTCCAGGCGGCAGGCGGCCAGGAGTTTTTCATAGGCTTCGTTGGTTTGTTCCCGCCAGTCAATGGTTGGGAACCGGGCAATCTCATCCGGGACCTGGCAGTCCTCGAGAAGTAACGGGACGAACCGGCGTTCGCTGTTGGTGGGATCGCGAAACAGCAGGGTGTGCTGTTCCAGCGTGGGCCATTCATACTCAAATGCAGCCCTGGACATCAACAAGATCATGGCGCGCGATTGCTCCTTACAAAGCGCATTTACACAAACCCGCAAACCCTCCTTTTTTAAACACTCTTCTAACTCTCGCATCTTAAGCCAGTCGTTGAAGCTGTAACCGATAAAAACATCATATTGAAAATCTTGCCCCATTTCTCACTCCATCAGGCAATGCGCCAGAAATAGTATAGTAAATTATAAGATTTATCCTTTTTAAAATCAATTTTTTTTTGCAGGGAAAACTTTTTATACGATTTTGACGTATATTATATTTAACAAATAAACAAAAAAAGGAGAAATAGGAATGAAAAGATTACGTGGTATTTACGGCATCGTATTATTTTTGCTGGCATGCGGGCTTGTCTTTAATGGTGTCCTATCAGCAGCAGACACAAAAAAAGACAAAGAAACCAAACGGGGCAAAACCATGCAAATCGGGAAAATCAACTGGTACACCGAACAAAACACATTTGATGAAATGATCAAAATCGCCCAAAAAGAAAACAAACCCATATTCATGGTTTTTTCTGCTACCTGGTGCGGTCCCTGCCAACAAGTCAAAAAAGAGACCTTTTCTAAAGATGAATTCCAAAAAGTCGCAGACCAGGTGGTACTGCTTTATATCGAACAAACAGACCCAGCATCCAAAGATTATATCAAAAAAAACAAAATCAGCGCCTATCCCACCTTTAAGGTCTTTTCTAAAGACGGTATCGACCTGGAAACCGGGTCCCCGGAACGAACGGTAGAGGGTTTCTTTAGTTGGATCAAGGATATTAAAGCCGGTAACAGCTATTACGAGTTATCCCAGCGATTGAAAAAAGAACCCAACAACAGGGAAGTGATAATGAAATTAGTGGACAAAGTCGCATGGGATAACGTCGAAGAACGGGTCAAACTGCTGCGGCAAGCCCTTAAATTAAACCCGGATGTGAACGACCCGGTTTCCCATAAAGCCTATGAAAAATTAGCTGTGGACCTTTACATGGATTTATCCATGATGGGGGAGGATAAAAAGGCAAAAGCAGATTTCGCCAGGAAACATAATGATGAGTTTATGAACGTGATTAAGGCTTATTACCCGGATAAATTCCAACACGATCTAAAAGGTCCCCGCGGACTTTCTTTCATTCTTGGCTGGTTTAATACCCTGGGGAAACACAAAGACGGGCTTTTTTATTTTGAAGATTTCTTAAAAACCAAAAAAGATAAGCTCGACATTCAAAAGGATATGCAGATATTTCCCGGCGCGTTAACCGCTCTACTGCATGCCAACCAGGGAAAAAAGGCGGATGAATGGGTGAAAAAACTGCAAGACATGATAAAAAAGGAGGCAGAGGCGGATAAAGATAAAGAGGCAGATGCTAAAAAGAAAAGCAGGTTTTATTTTTACATGTGGACCCGGATCTACAACGCTTTCGTGGAATACTACGGCGAAAAACAAGATGTTAAAAATGCAGAAAAATATGCCGGGCTTATGTTTGAGGAATACACCAAAAATAACCGGGGACAATTTGTGGATTACATCAAAGTGAATTATGCCAAAAAATACCTTCTTTTTGCTGAAGAACTGATCAAAAAATTTGAAACTCAAATCAAAACAGCCAAAGGCCAGCAATTGGCCGACACTACCCAGAACCTGGCTGCCATTTATGCCAAAATGGGAAAAACCGACAAAGCCAAAAAGCACCTGTATGACCTGTACGAAAATAAAGACCTCATGGAATCCTTCAAGCCTAAACAAAAGTCCAGGGTTTTGAATGGTATCGCCTGGACCATGGTGGAAGCTAAACTTGTAGACAAAAAGACCCTGGAAATCGCAAAAGAATCCGTGAAGCTGCATGAAAATTCAATGAACCTCGACACCCTGGCATGTGTACATGCAGACCTGGGCAATCTTGAAGAAGCGATTAAATGGGAAGAAAAGGCGATAAAAAAGGCAACCCAGTACTTTATGGTTAAAGATTTCACCAGGAAAATGGCAAAATGGAAAAAAGCTCTGAAATAAGGTAAATAACTACTGCTTTCTTTTAAACGGCGCCTCCAGCCTCTTCTTTGCCCATTCTTTTGCGGTTATCGGGCCAATGTTATATTGACCCATTTGTAATGGATACGAATCATGTTCCAGTTGAAGGACCTTTTTATAATAAGAAATCGCTTTTTCCCGTTCACCCAGGATGTCATAGATATGACCCATCCAGATATAAGACCAATCATATCTCCATAACTCTTTTTCATTGTTCTCTGTTAGCCTGGCTAATTTCCCGAAGGTTTCGATGGCCTCATTGTATTCCTTGATATCGTACAAAGACAATCCCAGGAACCAGAGGGCCTTTATATTACCGGGTTCTTTTGCCAGGAAGGCTTTGAATTTTTCTACTGCTTCCGGGCTGCCGTGCCAGCCATTGCCCATAAACACACCCATTGCCTCATCCAGTGCGGTGGGAGGGTTCTTTAATACCAGGGAAATCAAGCGGTTGGTCTTTGTTTTATCTTTTTCTCCTTCATCAATCAAAATATCCGGTACTTCCAGTTTGCTGGTTTTATGGAGTTTTTCAAATACCGCATAAGCAGCCTCATGTAAAATAACAATAAAAAGCTCATCATAGGAGACATGAAATTTCCGGCCCAATGCGTTGTAATCGAAAACCCCTTTAAGTGCAGCCGCATACTCACGGGTCATATTGTCAAACAATTGGTCCATGCTGTCGCCGTATTGAAAAGTAAAAATAGAAAATCTTCCATCCTTATCAAAGGCGCCGTATTGGATCATCCTATTTTTAGCCGGGCCTTCCTTCACCGGCTTGTCCCATGCTGCTTGATGCAGCTCAGAAAATAATTTTTCAAATACCGCCAGGTGCTCGTGGAAATGATTGCTCCATGTTGCGGCCATGCCCCCATCGCCAGGCATATTGTAATAATTGGTGCCAACGGTAAAGGGATGTTCTGGGTAAACCACCCAACCCACATTCGGGTATTTTCCTTCGGGGAATTCCAATTCCCATGCTTCGCTCCAAATACAGTCAATTATCCGCGACCACAGCACATGAAACAACATATCCTTCCTATCCTTTAATACTTCACCAAGCCGTGTGATCATGGATTCAACCATGGGGATCAATTTATCCGCGGCTTTGTTTACTACTTTTGCCAGTTCTTTCCTTTTTTTCCCTACAAACACCGGGAAGGAGATATAATACTTCCCATCAAGGGCGGTCCGGTAAAGCACGTTTCCTTTAACTAACGTATCCAGCCGCTGGTCCAGGTCAACGATACCGGATTTTTTCAGTTGGTCAATGGATGCGCCATCGACACATAGTAAGGTAATCTTGCTATTAATAGCATCTTTCAGAAGGTTGAATTTAATGGATTTTTTCGCATGCCCACCGCTAAAATACAAGAGCTTTTCCCGTAA
Organism: Candidatus Aminicenantota bacterium; assembly: GCA_011772425.1. GTDB lineage: Bacteria > Acidobacteriota > Aminicenantia > UBA2199 > UBA2199 > JAKAGC01. The sequence continues at coordinate 17,815 of WVZO01000714.1, read as the reverse complement.
ATTCAGATCAGGGATTTCGGATTTTTTACTACTTTCGCCGCCGCAGTCGGCAAAGATCAGTGTAAAGGCAATTAAAAAAATAAATAAAGCATTTACGTTACGATTCATCGTTCCTATCCTCCTTTTTACAATTTTACCTCCAGGTAATACAATTCTATAACACACAGGAAAGAGAAAATCAAGCTTCGTTAAAGTAATTCACAATTTCTTTAGTGTAATCATGGGCAGGGCTGGAAAATAAATCTCCAGGCATGCCTTCATCCACGATTTCACCCTTGAGAATAATATAAATATAATTCGCTGTACCCCTGACAATGGAAAGATTATGAGTAATCAACAAAATAGTAAATCCATACTGCTGCTGAACTTTTTTTATTAACTCCATAAAGCTTTCCTGTAATTGCTGATCCAGGGAAGCAGTCGGTTCATCCAGGATAAGCAGCTGCGGGTTCCGGGTCATTGCCACAGCCAGCAAACACCGCTGATTCTCACCCCCGCTCAATTGAAACGGATAAGCACCTAAAATTCGTTCGGCTTCACCGGCAGGAAAATTTAAATTTTCCAGGATTTCCATTAATTGGTTGTATGGTATTTTTGACGTTTCCCGGATTTGGCGTTTGATTTTGATGCACGGGTTCAGGCAAGCCGCTGCATTCTGGGGGGCATAAAAAATATGACTGCCCCGCATTTTTTTCAACCCATCATAATCCACCGGCTGGTCTCCATAATAAATCGTTCCTTTTGTCATGACAACACGTTCCGGAAGCAAAGCGGAAAGAGTTCTGGCAAAGATGGTTTTACCCGCCCCGGATTCACCCATCAGGCAGGTGATTTTATTTTCTTCAATTTCAATATTTATATTTCTCAGCAAGCAGAAAGGCTGCCTTGTCCGCAGCCCTACCTTTTCCACCACCAGGTTTCGGGTTCTTAACAATGCCATTTTATTTATGCCTTCAGCGACCAGGGGGGCTCTTTTGAAAAACCGCCCCCCTGGACCCCCCGTAAAACTTTTCATACATGGTCAGCCTGTGTTACAGGGTTCCAGCCATCCTGCCACATCAATGTCATTTTACTTCTTGCTACGAATACAGTATCGTAAACCGTAATGTGCCCGAAACTTCTTGTTTGGAATTTTGGTCATTGTAATTTGGAATTTGTTTGTAATTTGGGATTTGGAATTTGTAATTTTCGTGTCTTCTTCTCTTCGTGTTCCTTCGTGTACCTTCGTGGCTAAAAAAAAATCCGTGTTCATCCGTGGCTGTCTACAAAACGGCGATGACCTCGATTTCGATATCTACGGAAAGGGGGAGTTCTCTGACTGCTACGGCAGAGCGGGCAGGAAATGGAGGTTCAAAATGCTGCGCATAGACTTCATTCACCCGTTTGAAATCAGCCATGTCTTTTAAAAATACAGTGGCTTTGACCACATTTTGCAGCGTTGCCCCGGCTTCAGCCAGTACAGCTTTAATGTTTTTGAAAATCTGTTTAGCCTGGGCCTCAACGCCGCCGTCTACCAGTTTCATGGTTTCCAGGTCGAGCCCCACCTGGCCGGAAAGAAAAATAAAATTACCGGTTTTGATGGCCATGGAATAAGGCCCCACAGCCGCGGGTGCATTTGTTGTCTCAATGACTTGTTTATCCATGTTATGCTCCTATATTAATCAAGTGCTTTGTATTTGGTGCCGCTGGAAACTTCGGCAATATTATACGCCTGAGAACGCATACCATCGAGGTTATTCAATAAATCGACGAAATAAATGGCTGCTTCGTTTTTACATATTTTTTTGCGAAGCCGCTCAAAATGATTGACTTTCGCACCTTTGATCAATTTCTTTATCCGCCGATCGATTATCTGGGATTTATCCATAAATTTCTGGGCATCCACATTAATCTCGGTAAGCGCACTAAAGGAAACATTATAGAAATTGAGATTCTCCTTGAATAAGTTAAGCACTTCCCGGCGGGCCTGGTCTGACAATACCAGGTGCCGCCGGTCTATTTTATCATAAATAAGTGCGATTTTCTCCAGGTGGTCGGCATACTTCTCAAGATTATGGGCCAGTGTCATGTAATTGCCAATGTGAATAGCATCACTTTCAGATACCGAATACGTCGATAACGATACCAGGAATTCAGTGATGTACTTCTGGCATTCATCAATGGTCTTTTCTTTTCTCAACACCCGTTCACAAAGTTCTACTTGACCGGTTTCACTGGCAATAATATCCTGGACCATCAGCGCACTTTTGGCAACCTTTTCAGCCATTAAAACGAGTTTTTTCTTGGTCTCGGCAATGCCCAGTGTGGTGGTTTCAATAACTTTGGATTCTATATGAGAAAATTCTATCAATCTAAACTCCGATTTGGATATCCTGGGATCAGGAATAATAATGCGGCACAATTTGGCCAGCAGGGGAACCAGGAAAGCAAAAACAATCACATTGGTGACATTAAAAAGAGTATGGGCCATGGCAATGTGCTGGCCGATAAAGGGTTTGGTTCCTACAGCCGCACCGTATTGGGCAGCCTGTTCCGCAGTGGATACCGTCATATCGGATAAACCGGGAACCAGGTTTTCTACCAATCTTACAAAGGGATGAAATAGAGCCAATACAATGATAACGCCCATTACATTAAAAAGAGTGTGAGCAATGGCCGCCCGTTTGGCATGATGACTCCCGCCAATACTGGCAAGATTGGCGGTAATGGTAGTACCGATATTTTCACCCAGTATGAGGGATACCGCCCCCTGGTAATTGAGAAGCCCCTGCGATGCCAACGCAATGGTAATCCCGATTGTGGCAGAACTGGATTGGACTGCTAATGTGGTAACTGCACCGACAAATACACCGAAAATTATCGATAAATAGCCTATACCATCGACTTTTGTAAAAAAACCAATAAATTCAGGTGATTCCCGCAGTGGAGCAAATCCTGCTTTCATTGTCTGCATACCCAAAAATAACAGACCAAATCCAAAAATTATTTCACCATAAAATCGCCATTTTTCACTTTTAGCAAAAAACCGGATAAAAACTCCCACCCCGATTATAGGAAGTGCATACTTTACGATCTTCAACGTAATGATCCAGCCGGTAACCGTAGTGCCGATATTGGCCCCCAGGATCACACCGATGGCACGGGTCAAGGACATAAGTCCTGCATTGACAAACCCCACCACCATAACCGTTGTGGCACTGCTGGACTGGATAAATGCCGTAACCAAAAAACCGACGGTGATAGCCATCAACCGGTTCGAGGTCAGGAAGTTGAGTGTTTTTCGTAAACGATCCCCCGCGGCTTTCTGCATCCCTTCGGACATAATCTTCATGCCCATCAGGAATAAACCCAAACCGCCAATACTCTGAAATAAAATATTCACCCAATCCATATAATATTTTATAAGAATATCGACTTTATTTCAAGGCAGTAATTTTGAATTCAGCATCTATTTTTATAAATTTATAAGCCACGAAGGACACGAAGGAACACGAATTGAAGAAGATAAGTTTAAGGTTTCCCCAAACGTTTGAAGCAACAGCCCTCTTTTCGATTTATATCAACTTAAAAAGTGGTCACCTGACTGTTTGATTCTGGTAAGGAAACCTTTAGATGGCGCGAATGCGCCTTCTACGGCTCCCCGCGCCGCGGGGCCCCCTGGTCAAAACTAAAAACGTTTTAGCATTTTGGGGAAGAATTTTCTCAGGTCGTCGAAATACGTATAGAATACCGGGACGGCAAAAAGTGTCAGGAAGGTCGAACTGATCAATCCGCCAATGAGGGTAATTCCCATGGGGGCATAAGGAATCCCGATTAACCCGGTATTGCCTACAGCCATGGGCAGCAGCCCGCAAATAGTGGTCAGGGCGGTCATCAAAATAGGTCTGAAACGGTGCATGCCTGCCACCAGTATGGCTTGTTCTCGTTGCATGCCGGAATTCCGGTATTGATTGATGAGATCGATCAAAACAATGGCATTGTTGACCACAACCCCGGTCAGCACCACCATTCCGATACCTGCCATAATTTCAAACGGGGTGCCGGTAATAACCATGAGCCAGAAGGAACCGATAAAGGCGGCGGGGATGGCCACCAAAACAGACAGGGGAAGAAGAAAGGATTCAAACAATACCCCCATAATCAAAAAGACCAGGAGAAAGGCAAAAAGCATTATTCGTACTAAATCCTGGTCCTGCTCCATAAACCGCCGGGCACGTCCTCCTTTCTCATAGGAATAACCTGTGGGAAACTTGAAGTTTTTAAAAATTCTTTCCAGCCGTGTGGTCATGACCTTCACGTCCTCATCAGCGGTGTAAATTTTCATTTCCAGGGAGGCTTTGCCATTCTCTCGCCGGATGTTTCCCACACTTTTGTGGTAGGTCAAATTGGTAATAGCTGCCAGGTTGGTTTCAGCGCCGCTTTCGGTCTTGATAAAGGTATTTTTAAGTTGGGCTACAGACTCTCTCTGCCCCGGTTTGGTCTTGACAAAAATTTCGATTTCTCTTTCCGGGGTTTGGTAATTGGAGACTTTCCTGCGCCCCAGGTTAAAACGGACCAATTGAGCAAGATAATAGGGGTTGGTCCCAATGTTGTAGGTTTTTTCGCGATCAGCGGCAACATGGATTTCATCGTTCCCGGTTTCCGCTCCTGTCTCAACGGATAATACACCATCTACCAGTAAGATTTGTTTTTCCAGTTCTTCTGCCAGATCATTGATCAGACCGATATCGTAACCGCTGAGGGTATAGGTAAAGGTTGAATCTTCACCATCTCCATCCCGGCGCCAGGTGGTTCGCATCTTGACACCCGGGATCACCGGCAGGTTTTTCTTGATATCTTCGGTCAATTCTGCACGGCTCAGCCGTTTATAATTGCTGATCCCCAATGCGTTAGCGATCTTGCGGTAAACTACCTGGTACCACTGGGTATCTTTATTGGGTTCCAAATAGATGAAGAGGCGCCCCCTCAATTTGTAAGCCCGGCTGGTAATATGGTGGATATGGTAGACATCTTTCTTTTCCATTAGCTTTTTATATATATAATCCAGGGTTTTGTCGACTTTTTCTATATTGTAATAGGGTGGAAAATCGCAAAGAATTCTTGCATCCCTGGGTCCACCTTCCACTTCATCTACCCGTTTCATTTTTCCAAAGGCAACAAACATACTGACTATCAGCAGCAGGATAACAATCAATGCGTCAAACCGGTGTTTAAGTACCTTGACCAGGAAGGTTTGATACCACTGGGTCACAGCACTGTGGGTAGAGTAAACAATGTCTACCTTTGGGGGAATGGTTTTAATGGAGGCCAGGGGGATAAGGATGAGGGCAATAAACAGGCTGCCCAGGATAGCAAATATCACCGGCACACCGATGCGGGTCAGGTAAAAGGACAAAATGGAGTTGCCGCTCATAATCATCAACGGCAGAAAGACCACAATGGTGGTGAGGGTTGCCAGGACAATAGCCAGCCCTACTTCTGAGGACCCCAGGATGGCGGCACGTTTTCTCTCGTAACCCAGACCACTCAACCGGTAGATATTTTCCGTGATAACGATGGAATTGTCCACTACCAGCCCGATAGAGATCATCAAACCCATCATGGTGAAGGCATTCAAGGTCCAACCCAGGGCGTAGATACACACCACGGATATCAGCAGCGACAAGGGGATAGCCAGTGTTAACATCATGGTGATAGGGACCTTTCTTAAAAAAAACAAAAGGACAAAAAAAGCAAAAAAACCACCCCACATCATGGTGGTTTTAACGTTACCAATGGATTCGTTAATCTCCTTTCCCATGTTCCAGAAGGCAAAATACTCCACCCCTTTTAGTTCCGGGTGTTCTTTGAATTGCTCTTCCAGTTTGTTCACGACTCGCTGGCATACATCAACGGTATTGGCTTCGCTTTCTTTAAACACTTCCAGGCCGGCGGCAATCTTACCGTCTATGCGCATAATACTCCGCACTTCCTCATCGAAATCATATTTAACTTCCGCAATATTTTCCAGGCGCACGCCATTACCGATCTCTAATTTTTTAATTTCATCGAGAGTGCCGAACCGGGACCGGGTTCGCAGCAGGTACTTCTTACTCCCCATATACACATACCCATTGGACATGGCAAAATTGTCCTTCATTAACGTGGCGATCAGTTGGGGGAGGTTAACCCGGTAAGTTCTGACTTTATCGGTATCCACAATGATCTGGATATACTTCTCCCGGATGCCGAAAAGATCGACATTGGCCACGCCCTTGATGCCTTCGATGGCCTGTTTGAAAAATTTGTCTGCAGCGTAATACGGGTCTTCCACGGTTTCGTCAAAGGAAATCCCCATGTACATCACCGACTCATCGTCGCTCCTGAAACGCCGGACATAGATGAATTCCACCTCATCAGGTAAAAAGCGCCGTGCCCGTTCAATACGGTCGCTCACTTGCGAATAAGCCAGGTCCATGTTGGTGCCCTGGCTAAACTCCAGCCAGAACCATGACCCCTGGGTAAAAGAAACGCTGAAAGTTCGCTTCAGGTTCTTAACAGTTTTCAATTCTCCTTCCATGGGTTTGACAATCTGCTCTTCGATTTCCTTGGGGTTGGCATCCCGGTAAGGCACAAATACTCCCATAAAAGGAGCTGTAAGGCCCGCAGGAAACAGGTCCGTTTTAATACGATAGTAAGAAATAATTCCTACCAACAAGACGGCCAACAAAATCATGGCCACTGTCACCGGCCGATTGATTGAAAACCTCGGCAACAAACGTTCAGTTATCTTTGGTTCAGTCATTTTACTCACTTGTTTAGCCACGAAGACACGAAGACACGAAGGGTTTTATAAAAAAAATATTTTCTTTGTGTCTTTGTGCCTTTGTGGCAATATTTTTCCATTTTACTTGCTAAACTTACTATAGGCGATGGGTATCAACACGAGGGTCAGGAAGGTAGCACTCAGCAGTCCGGCAATAATAGAGACTGCCATGGGCATGCGGATTTCCGTACCCTCACCCAATCCTATGGCCATGGGCAGCAAACCCAATACCGTTGTCAGCGTGGTAATCAAAATGGGCCTGAGCCGCACAGCACCTGCCTGCTTGATGGCTTCCAGTTTCTCCATGCCCCGCTTCCGCAGGGTATTGATATAATCGATCAGGATAATGGCGTTATTGACTACGATTCCTACCAGTGTGATCATACCGATGTAAACCGTTATACCGATGGGGATGCGAAGGACATACAATGTCAAAAACACACCGATCAAGGCCATGGGAATGGTAAAAAGTATCAGGAATGGATGCAGCAATGATTCAAACTGGGAGGCCATGACGATATATACCAGGAAAATAGCCAGCACCATGGCCAGAGTTAAACTGTTAAGGGAGGTTTCCATTTCTTTGTTTTGACCGGTTAATTCATAATTGAATCCCGGGGGCAGGGGGTATCGTTCAACCACATCGTAAATTTTTCCTACGGCGCTGGCCAGGTTAATGTCGCTGATATTCGCGGAGATAATGGCGGACCGTTCCTGGTCCACCCGGCGGATTTCATTGGGACCGCTCAAAATATTTACACTTGCCACGCTGCTTAGAGGGATGGGAACAACTCCGCCGGGATTGATAATCAGGCTTTTGATGTTTTCCGCCCGGCGCCGCTGCTCATCTTTCAAATAGACACGGATATCGATTCGTCTGTCTTTTTCTTTATATTTGGTGGCCACAAATCCCTCGATCTTATTTTTGATAAGGGAGGCCACATCAAACGCATTCATGCTGTAATGGGAGAGGCGCATCCGGTCAAATTCAACAACCAGTTCCGGGAACCCCGGTTTTACACTGCTCTGCACATCCTTGAGCCCCGGGATTTCGGCAATCCGCTGGTAAATCTCTGAGCTGATGCGGCGTAACTCCGCCAGGTTGTAACCTTTGATCACCACCTCGATAGGCGGTTTCATGGTAAACAGCACCGGCCGGGAAATGTTGTAGTCCAGGTCGGTAAAATCACCCAGCAGGCTTCGCAGGTTCGTAATGAACCTCTCTTCGGTTTTCTTAATATCACGGGATTTCTTTAAAACCACGGTAATTCTGCCGATGTGCTCGCCCACTTCGTCTTCCTGGAGTTCATCCTTGGTGGTACCGGCATAATAACTGATCTCTTGAACCAATTCGTCTTGCCGGATTTCCCGACTGATGTCCTGAAGCAATTCATCATTCTTTTCCACCGGTGTTCCCACCGGGAAGGTGACGTTGACATATATGGTGCCCTGGTGAACTTCCGGGATCAACTCGCTGCCGATGCCGGGCAGCACCACAAAAATCGTGAAGGCAAAAAGTATTAAAACCCCTACAATAACCTGGGTGGCATTTTTTAGGGCGGCGTTTAACAGACGAGGGTAGAATTTGTTAATGACTTTTAACAATTTACTGAAGGAGTTGGCCAAAAGTTTCAGCACCGCTGCCGCCGGTGTCAGGATCATTACCAGGAATCCCTTAAAAAACACCACCGCTATACCGAAAAAAGTGAGGAAAAAGCGGATAAAGACAAAGGAAAAACCGGAAATGATAAACCTGAAAATATAATATAACCAGGCAAAGGGCCACTTCAACAGCGATTTGCTAATAGACATGGACTCGGCGTATTGGTTAAAGGGGAGGATGATCATAAAATTTTCCCAAAGGGTTTTTCCTTTGGCAAGGCGCTCCGTGACATTTTTAATCAATTGTACTGTTTTTTTATGGATTCGTACCAGTGCCAGCAGGGGATACAGGAAAACCAAAAAAACAGAAATCACGAACAGGAACAATACCACCACAAGTTTTAGAATGAGGATGACGATGTTTAGAGATGTTTCAACGGGTATCAGGATGTAATTGAGGAGTGAATGTTTTTTTTCAAAACGCAGGGCAAACTTTTTGAGGGAAAAGTCCGTGGTTTTTTTGAATTTTCGCGAGGCCAGCATGGGGATGAAGAACAATGACACCATGAGGGAAGCAAGGAGTGAAAAGACCACGGCCAGGGAGAGGTCGCCGAAAATCTGGCCGGCGATGCCTTCCACAAAAACGATGGGGAAAAAAACCGCAATCGTGGTTAAGGTGGAAGCGATGACCGCACCACCCACCTCGGAAACACCGCGCACAGCAGATTCCACCCAGCCGTCCCCTTCTTCCCGGCAGCGGAAAATGCTTTCCATTACCACGATGGAGTTGTCCACCAGCATACCGATCCCCAGGGCCAGTCCGCCCAGGGACATAATGTTGAGACTCACATTGAAGAGGCGGAGAGGCGCAAAGGCCGCAATCACCGAAAGGGGAATGGCCACGGCCACAATCAGGGTGGTGGGAACGTGTCTCAAAAATAAAAACAGTACGAGAAAGGCCAGGATACCCCCGATAAAGGCTGTATTTTTTACCTCATTGATGGAATTTTCAATAAATATCGATTGGTCCGCCAGGATATGATATTTGATTTGTTGACCTTCTTTTGAGAGCCGGTACTCCAGGAAGTCAGTCAACCGTTTCTTTTCAGGGGAATCAACCTCCGCTCCTTTTGAACTGCCTTTGTCCTTTTCTGCGTTTTCTTGCAATCGTTTCACATATTGCTGCTGTTCCAATGTCCCGAACAGCCGGTGCTTCACCCGGTTACTCACTTCCACGATATTGGCATCCGCCTCTTTAAAAATATCCACCTCGATACTCTCAAGCTTGTTGACCCGGGTAATCACTGTCCGTTCCTTGTGGCTGTAGAAGATTTGGGCAATGTCCTTTAACCGCATCGGCACATCCCCACGTTTGGTGATAATAATGTCACCGATCTCGTTAACAGAACGGAACTCGTTCAACGTTCGCACAATATATTCGGTTTCACCTTCTTTAATATTCCCACCGGCCAGGTTGACATTTTCCTGCCTCAGCCGGTTGGTGATCTGGTCGAAGGGGATTTTGGTGGCTGCCAGTTGTTTTTCGTCCAGTTTGATGAGAATTTCTTTTTCATATCCCCCTTTAACCCGTGCGGCCGCCACACCGGTCAGGGCTTCCAACTCCCTGGCGATTTCATCTTCCACGATCACTCGCAGATCAGTCAGGGAGATATCACTGACAATACCAATCCGCAGCACCGGGTCTAACGAGGGATCGTACCGCAAAATCAGGGGCTTTTCCACTGCCGGGTCCAGGAATACCTGGTCCAGTTTCTCCCGTATCTCCTGCGCGGACCGGTCCAGGTTGGTATTCCAGTTAAACTCCAGGATAATATCCGACTGCTCCGGCCGCGAGATAGAGGTGATAGATACCAGGTCTTTTATCAAGCTCAGTTGCTCTTCCAGGGGGCGGGATACTACATTCTCCACCTCCTCCGGCGCCGCACCCGGATACTCCGTCCGCACCGTAAAAGAGGGATAAGAAATCTCCGGCATTAAATCCCAACGGAGTTGATTATAACTAACTAACCCGAAAACAAATATCCCCAGCACAATCATAAGAATCGCCACCGGTCGGCGGGTGGTAAATTCAAATCTTGATTTAAATTTTGCTTTTGATTCTGATTCGTTTGCCATTGTTCACATCCATATTATTTTTCAACTGATAACCGGTTCGACAATTTTCACCAGGGTTTTATTTTTCAGGGAGCTCTTACCCGCGGTTACCACGCGCTCTTTTTCAGCCAATCCTTCTACTATCTCCGCCTGGTTACCTTCCTCAAATCCCAGCTTTACCTGCTTTTTAAGTGCTTCGTTTTTTTCATTCACTACAAACACGAATATCTTCCCCCCCTCATATACCAGCGCATCCTTGGTGAGCAGCACCACATTTTTGTGAACCTTTTTAATGATTTTGACATTGACAAATTGTCCCACGGCAAAGACCCCTTTTTTGTCATTGACCCCCACAGTTACCTTAAATGTACCGCTTTCCGGGTCAATGGCAGGGGACATCCGTTTGACAGAACCGGTAACGTTTTTGGCGCCGGAGAAGATGAGCGCTTTTTGTTTGATAAACACGGCATCTTTTTCTTGCTCCGGTATATTCACCACCGCTATTTTTTCCTTGTCCTGCACCACGGAAAACGCCATTTGAGAGGTATTGATCTTGTTTCCCACTTTGATATAGCGCTTGGTTACCACCCCATCGATGGGAGAGGTGATCCTGGTATAAGAGAGTAAGAGTTTGGTGTGTTCCCATTCCAGTTTGGCGTTTTCCATGTTAAATCTGAGCCGCTCATACTCTTCCTTACTGATCATTTGCCGTTCAAATATCTCCTTTTGCCGTTCAAATTCCGCTTTTAGTTTTTTGTGATTTATCTCTGCTTTTCTTTCGTTGATGGAGGCCTCTCGCTCATCCAGGACCGCCAGAACAGCACCCGTTTCAACATGTTGGCCTTCGTCGAAATTAATCTTCTCTATAATACCGGTGGTCATGGGGAAAATATCCACAACCTTCTCAGAATCGATATTACTGCTAAACAGTAAAAAAGAACTGATGTCCCCGATAGTGGGTGCCACCACCTGGACCGGCACGGCATCCGTGTCCTTTTCTTCCGCCTTTTCATCTTTCCCGGTTTTCTTATCCTCTGCAGCGGCTGTCTTTTTTTTATCTGCCTTCTCTTGCTGTGAAGGCCCCTGGCATTGCACAGACAATGCTATCAATAGTATGACTGCCACTGAAATCACTAAAACGAACAGTCTCTTCATTTTCATATTCATGCTGGCTCCTTTATTTGGTTTCCTTCAATATAACGTATAAAAGTTATTACGTATTTTTGCTTAAAAAAGTTCAGGATTTTTTAAGAATTTTAAATTTTTTTTTTTTGGCTTTTCCTGGACAGCCTCCTGGAAAGAGTCGAGCCAAAAATGATGAAAAAAATAACATTGCCCGTATTTACTTTTGCCTAAATAAATGGTATGCTGTTGGCTATGAAGAAAATTTTTGCGGTTCTGTTTTTTCTCCTTCTAAGTTCTATTATTTTTCCGAACAGTGTCTTTAAGGTTGGTCCGTATACGGGATATTTTTCGCCAGCCGACAAAACATTGAAGGATATCTATAAAGGAGAGGATATTATTTACGGGCTGAAATTGGGCGTACGTGCCTGGAAGGGATTATATGTCTGGTTATCGGGAATGCAGTTCAAAAAAACGTCGGAGACCACTCTATTGGGTGATAACACGACGTTAACGTTAAATCCCATCAATCTATCTCTGCGCTATACATTTGATCTGGGGACAATAAATCCCTATTTGCAAGGAGGTTATTCGTACATTTTTTACAAGGAGGAATCCGACATCGGTGATGTCAAGGGAGAAGGCAAAGGGTATTGCTTAGATGCCGGGATTGAGTTTAAAATATCCCCCCGGTTTATCATCGATGTGGGTGCGAGATACAGCCGGGCCACTGTGAGGCCCACTGGTTTTGATGTTCAACTGGGTGGGGCCCAGGCTGGCGTCTCTTTTTTGGTGGCATTTTGACTTTTTTGATTTTTTGGTTGAAAATAATTGGAATCAATGACACTATACTAGTTGAAAATTTAACGGCTGACTGAATCTATGGATGTAAAGGAACAGATTAAACGAAGCATATCAATTACCGATGTCGTATCGATGTACGTAGACTTAAAACCCGCGGGTAAGTATTTAAAGGCTTTGTGCCCCTTTCATACGGAAAAAACCCCTTCCTTTTTCGTGATGCCGGACAAGGATTCTTTTGCTTGCTATGGATGCAATAAATTTGGAGATATATTTACCTTTACCCAGGAAATAGAAAATCTCAGTTTTCCTGATGCCATGAATTTTTTAATCGATAAATTTAACATCCCCATCGAACGGAAAACGTCTCATGTGTTTTTTAAGAAGGACCTTTACGTTAAGATCAATGAAATGGCGCTGAAATATTTTCGGGACTGCCTGATGAGCCGCAGCGGTACAGAAAGCAAGAGAGCCCGGGATTACCTGGAACAACGAGGGATTCATGCCAATACGGCGGAATTATTTTCCCTGGGGTATGCAGAAAACCGCTGGGACGGACTCTACAACCATTTGCGAAAAGAATCCTGCGATATTGAAAAAGCCATCCAATTGGGATTGCTGATAAAAAGTAATACCAATCGTATCTATGACCGGTTCCGGGGCCGAATCATATTCCCCATTCTTTCAGAGTCCGGTACACCTATCGCCTTCGGAGGCCGAACCCTTTTTGACGAACCCAATAAGTACCTGAACTCACCGGATACCCCCCTATACAAAAAAAGTAAACACCTTTACGGATTTTATCTTACCAAAAAAGCCATCAGGGAGAAAAAATATTCCATATTGGTGGAAGGTTATTTCGATGTGATCTCTCTTTATCAAAACGGCGTTGAAAACGTGGTGGCTTCCCTGGGCACTGCCCTGACAGAGAGCCAGATTTACCTGTTAAAACGATTTTCCGATTCCATTTATATATTCTACGACAGTGATAAAGCAGGAATTGATGCAGCAATCCGGGGAATCGAGAAAATGTTCGAGCAAAATATTAACCCACAAATTATTATGCTGCGTGAAGACAAAGACCCGGATGATTTTATACAGGAGCAAGGATTGAAGGCTTTCCAGCAATTGCTTGATCAATCCACAGACGGGTTTAAATTTCTCATCCGCCATATTTCCCGGCAGTATGACTTAACCATACCGGAGAGAAAAAACCATGCCATCCGCACCATCATGAATTTTGTTGATAAGATCAGCGAACCGATTATTCGCAATGAATATGTGCGCATGGTGGCTGATTTTTTCAAGGTGGATGAAAGCTTGTTGAAGTTGAAGCGCTGGAGTAATGATTCTAAATTCTCCATCGATCCCGGTATTGGTAAACGACTGGACATCACGCCAGCGGAACGTATTTTCCTGGAGTCAATACTGGCAATGCCTGAATTAATTGGAAAGGTAAAAGAGTTATTTGACAGGGAGTTGGTTTCTGTCTTGAAATCGGGAAATATCATCCGGCTCTTGCTGCGGCATTATAATGAAGAGACAAAAACCATTGACGACTTCAGGAAAATTTCAGAGCAATTGAGCGATGCCGAGCGAGGAGAATTCAGGGATATATTCGAGCGGGCCAAATCCATCCCCAGGGACAGGGACCACCTGAAAAAACAGGTGGAATCAAGTTATTTTAAATTCCGTGATATGTCGGTCAAACGGGTTTCCCACCGGATTGACCAGGAAATAAAAATGGCTGAACAGGCAAATGATATTGAACGGGTTCAGCAATTAATAAAAGAAAAAACAAAATTTATAAAATCAAAGTATGAATATAAATATAACCAAGCGATAGGAGGAGCAGTTGAGCAACCATAAAAAAAACGCCCCCAAGGTATCACCTTCAACACAAACTAAAAATTACAGCGTTGACACTGCCCAGAAAGTAAATGAGAAGAGACCGGAGATACCTGAGGAAGTTATTCAAGAATTACACGATATGTCAAAAGCCAATGACGGGAGAATCAAAAAAGAGGTTTTTATTGATTTTTTAAAAGAAAAAAATCTATTAGAGCGTAAAAAAGAAATGGTATCGCGTCTGGCGGCGTTAAATGTTAAAATTATGAGGAAGAAAAACATTTTGAAGCCGGAGCGGCTGAAATTGTACGATGATTTTTTGACTGAATATAAAAAAGAGCTGCGTGCGATTGTTCGCCGGGCCAAGAAAAATTTCGGGATTGTTGAAAGTACATTTATTTATAATTTGTTTGACAATGAAACGGCTTTTAAAAAGAATTTGAAGTTACTGAAACACTATTTAAAAGAAAATGAGATAAAAATCATAAAGATTCCCCGGATCAAACCGTCAAAAGCCAACCTGGAAAAGAGTGAAATTGTCGGAGACCCGGTAAGGCAGTATTTGCGGGAAATGGGGAATGTCAACCTGCTGTCACGGGTTGAGGAAGTAAAAATTGCCAAACGGATTGAACGGGGAGAAAAGAAAGTTATAAAAGCCCTTTCAAAGACAAATATCGTGTTAAATTCCGTCATCGAGTTGGGTCGGGATGTACTGGAAGGAATTAAAGATATTGATGAGGTGATTGACATCAACGAAGATATTGAAGATGAATCCAAAAAACAGAAAATCAGGGATAATTTTTTGAAACAGTTTGAGCAGTTGAACAAGTTGAAGCGGGAATTAAAAACTCTCAGAAGAAGCAGGACCAAACGATTTCTCATTGCCAAAAAAATGGTTGAAATCACCCATCTTATCCAGGACATGTCCATTCGTTATGAGCATAAACGGGGGTTTATGAATCGTATTAAGCAGTTAAAGGAGAATTACAGCCATATTCTCATGCGGATGAAAAAACTGGAAAATGAAATGGTCGCTGTTAAGGATGATAATCGCCCCGAAAACCTGAACCTGACCGAAGAAATGGCCAATTATCGCCGCCGGTTGGAGAGCCTGAATAAAAAGTATGAAATCGTCCCGGATGAGCTTTTTAAAACCTGCGCAGATATCGAAGAAGGGCAGCGGTTAATTGAACTCTCCAAAAATGACCTGGTGGAATCCAACCTGAGGCTGGTGGTCTCTATTGCCAAAAAATATATCAACCGGGGACTTCAATTTTCCGATCTGATCCAGGAAGGTAATATCGGGTTGATGAAAGCTGTTGAGAAATTTGAGTACCAGCGGGGTTATAAATTTTCCACCTATGCCACCTGGTGGATACGTCAGGCCATCACCCGGGCCATTGCAGATCAGGCACGAACCATACGAATCCCTGTCCATATGATTGAGACCATTCACAAAATTAACCGCACCCAGAGGCGATTGGTGCAGGAATTGGGTAGAGAACCTACGGAAGACGAAATCTCAAATGACACCGGGTTTAGTATCGATAAAATAAGAAAGATACTGAAGATTGCCCAGGAGCCTATTTCCCTGGAGACCCCGGTGGGAGATGATGATTCCCATTTGCGAGACTTCCTGGAAGATAGTAAAACCGCTTCACCGCCGGAAATGGTATCTAAAATGAATTTACGGGAGCAGCTGGGGCATGTTTTGTCCACGTTGACGGAACGGGAAGCCAAGGTGATTGAGATGAGATTCGGGTTAAGAGATGGAAACGAACACACCCTGGAAGAGGTGGGGCAGGAATTCCAGGTCACCCGGGAACGTATCCGCCAGATTGAAGCCAAGGCGCTGCGGAAGTTAAAGAAAAAGGCCAAAAAACTGGTAAATTTCCTGGACAAACCCGATAATGCTCAACCCATGTGAACTAGTTAAGATAATTTCATTACCAATTGATGCAGGGGCGAATGGCAATTCGCCCTTTTGGAAGTGGTGAAAAAAATGACCCCCCCGTTTGTTAGTTCTTCAATTGAATCAGTTCTTTCACTGTCTCATCCAGGAGGTGATTAAAGGTCTCAGGGTCCTCAATCATTATAAAATGGCCAACCTTTGACATCAACTTCACTTTAAATGAATGAAAATGCCGTTGGCCTGCTTCAATATTGGTACGGAGTAATCTGTTTGAATTAATACAATGGGTGGGGGCTTGAACATCTTTGAGTGTTGTAAGCAAATCATGTTTTAAATACTCTTCAAACGTGGCCACACCAATTTTGGCTGGTGCGGAAGACATGTCATCAGCAATTTTTTTCACTAATTGGGGATCGCTGTTTGGAGTAAACATGAAATTGCGAACGGCGTTTTGGGTGTCTTTTACAAAATCTGCACGCACAGGGGCCAAAATCAGTTTGATCTGTTCCGGGGAGTATTTCAGTTCGACATTGTGAAAGATATCAACGCCAACCAGTCCGATGACCTGTTGGGGAAGTAAGCGGGCAGCCTCGGCAATAACAGCCCCTCCCATGGAATGCCCGATAAGTATGACTTTTTTAAGACCCAGCTTTTTCACCACCGCCCTTACATCTTCCCCGAAAGCTTTCATTGTCCAGTCTTTGCGATTGGGCCCCGAATCACCGTGACCGGCAAGGTCAATGGTTACCACCTGGTATTTGGCTGCAAAGTGGGGGATTTGTTTTTCCCAATAACTCCGGTCACAGCACCAGCCATGAATAAAAACCAGGGCAATATCTCCTTTTCCCTGTCCATGTACCTGGAAAGCAATAGGAACTCCATCTTTAGAGGCCACTGTACTAACAGCAGATGCTTCAATTTCCGTGCAGACGTTAAAGAGCATAAAGACCAGGAAAGCAGTGACTATAATTAACCCGTTCTTTTTTAGGTGTATTAAATGAAATTTAAATTTTTTCATCCTCTTGTTCTTCCTTAGGGAAATTATAGCGCAAATTTAACGTTTAATCAATACTTGTTCCGGTTGATGCAGGGCGACGTCAAAGTCGCCCTAAATTCGAAGCACGAAGCACGAAATCCGAAACAAATCCAAAATTCAAATGTTCAAAATCCAAAACAAAGGCAGCATGGTACGATGCTTTCAGGTTCTTTTCGTTTTGGTCATTTGAATTTTGATCATTCGAATTTGTTTCGAATTTCGATATT
>WVZO01000714.1:0-306 GCA_011772425.1 Candidatus Aminicenantota bacterium | reverse complement strand
CCACCGATTTTTACCCGGTCACCCATATCCTCACAAAACAATTCTCCTTTTCGTTCGGATACTTGGAAGGCATGAAGAGATTTTTTGTTTAGTTTTTTAGCCCAGAAGGGGATTAATGTTGTATGCGCCGAGCCTGTGACCGGGTCCTCATTGATACCGGCGCGTGGGGCAAAAAATCGCGAGACAAAATCTGACTGACTGCCTTCTGCCGTAATAATGATTCCCAGGCAGTCCACCTCGGCCAGTGCAGCAAATCCCGGTTTTATAGACAGGATATCTTCTTCCGATGGATAGAGGGCCAAATAA
>WVZO01000712.1 GCA_011772425.1 Candidatus Aminicenantota bacterium | reverse complement strand
TCCAAAAAATCCCGGATTTGTCTTCAAAAATTGCCCATATGTATTTATGATTTAAGGAGTTTTCCTCCGTCGGCATTTCAGTCCAATGACGAAATTCGTTCTTTCGTTTATCCAGTTTGTTTAAGCCTTCTTCGGTTCCTACCCATATGAGACCCGCTTTATCCTGGTAAAGGCTCCATATATTATCGTTACTCAAACTGGTGGGGCTCCATGGATCTTCTATATAATGAACAAAAGTTTTTGTTTTGGGATTGAATTGATTGAGACCATCACCTTTAGTTCCAATCCATAAATTCCCTGATTGAGGATCTTCAATAATTGAGTAGATATTATTGTGGCTCAAACAATTGGGATTCTTTTTGGGATTATATTTATAATATTCAATAAATTCTCCTCTTTTCGGATCAAATCGAAATAATCCTCCGTTGTTTATACCAACCCATAACATGCCATGCTGATCTTTGCAGATGGCTCTTATTTCATTCTCCTCATCGCCCCCTATGTCAATTGGATATAACTCAGGTTTTTCCTTCTGAGGTTTGAATTTGTACAGACCAATAGGAGTTCCAATCCACAATACGCCTCCGCTGTCTTTGAGAATCACTTTGACACATTCAGCATTATCAGGTAAATCATTGGCATCTTCTGACGTGTGAGGAAAATGGGTAAACGTTTTATTTTTTTTATCATACCTGTTAAGGCCCTTTTTTGTTCCAACCCAGAGAAATCCATTTTGGCCTTCACAGAGTGAAAGAATATAGCTATCGCTCAGATTGCCCGGTTTTTCAGCATTATCCTTAAAAGAAACAAATATCTCATTAGTCCGGTCAAATTTATTTAATCCATCGTTTGTCCCTACCCACAGCGTACCTGAATGGTCCTCACAGACAGCCAGAATGGTATTGCTGCTTAAACTTCCAGGATTATCGGATTCGTGTTCATAGGTTTTTATTTCATACCCATCGTAGCGATTAAGCCCGCTTTCGGTACCAAGCCAGAGAAACCCTTTACTGTCCTGGAAAATGCAAAGTATTGTATTCTGAGATAGTCCATCCTCAGTTGTAAGGTGTTCGAATCTGAGGCGCTTTTTCATTGGGGGATCCTGCCTGGTACCGGAGTCAGGGTTAGCATTTGCGGAGAAAATAAACGGGTATGATATCAATATGATGCACACAATAAGAAGCATCATCCAAATGTTTTTAAAATTTGCTCTATCCATCTTCACTTGCCTCTTTGTTCTGTCATTGTCTATGGAACATTATAAAATAAAAAAAGGTTTTCATCAACAAAAACAAATAAAAAAAATAATTATTTTCCAGTCTTTTCATTCTCATGCAGACAGCGGTGGGCGGTATACGGTGTGTAATCTTGTATCAGAATTGTCATTTTTTTTATTTTTTTTCATTTTTTGTTTGCAAAAAGAAAAAAAATTGTTTATAATATACTACACATTACAATAGGAGGAGGAAAAGTAAATGAGTAAGCGTCGAGAAGTCAAAAAGATCACGATTGTGATGGAGGGTGGGAAAAACAAAGTCTTCGATATCGAAGGTGGTGATCAGTTACCCGTGGCGATATTTTTCGCAAACCCTGGAGTTTATGAGATTTTAACTCCCTTTTACAACGGGAAAGACATTAAAATCAAGAAGGCGGATGTAAAGGATGAGTGGGGCAACAATATTACCGATAAGATTTTTGGCCCGGGTGCTCCAGACGACAAAGAAGTGAAAATTGATGCCGCTGTGATTAATGACCTCTGGACTACCGAAGATGACGATCAGCTGCAGAGGTCTATGGTATTGAAAAAACCCAGATGCCCATTGGAATAAAGCAATCGAAAGCAGAAGGCTGAGTCTTTGTAAAAAAACGAATGTCCGAAAAAATGGAGAGGGAAAGATAGAGAGGAATAAGTAATAGGAGAGACTAACAATATATTAATCATTTATATAAGGAGGAAAAACAAAATGAATAAGCGTCCGGAAATCGAGAAGATTACGATTACGTTAGAGTTTAAAGGAGGGGGAAGCAAAGAAAAGGTGATCGATGTTAAAAATCCTTCGGAGGATTTGCCCGAGGCCGTTTTCTTTGGGAACAAGGGTGTTAAAAAGATTCTACCTATATTTTACGTCTTTGAAGACAAAGATGTAGAAATGTCCAGAGATGAGGTAGAAGAGAAGTGGGGGAAAAAGGTTGCCAAAAAGATTTTTGGCGACAAAGCAGAGCCCGCTAAAAAACCCGCTGAAAAAGAAGAAAAAAAACCAATTGACAAAAAATTCATTAGAGATATCTGGGATACCCCGGGTGATGATGGGAAATTGCCGGTGATGTTATTGAAAAAGCCCAGATGTCCATTGGAATGAGAACGTTGGAAGTTGAAGGCTGAAGCTGGTGTAAAAAAACGTATGTACGAAAATATGGAGAGAAATAAGCAACATGGGGTATTAACTAAATAGCTCAGAATTAAAACGACAGTTATAAGCTGTGAATATAAAATCTAAATAGGAGGAGGAACAAAAAATGAGTATCCGTCCAAACGTCACGAGGATTACGGTAGATTATGTAGGTGGGCAGAAAGTGTTCAATATCACTGATCCTGATGTAGATCTGCCCGAAGCCATCTTCTTTAGGGACACGGGAGTTACAAAGATTCTACCCATATTTTACGTATTTGCCGACACACCCACAGAAATGTCCAAAGCAGAAGTAGAAGCTTTATGGGGGTCAAAGATTGCCAACGCGATTTTTGGCGCCAGTGCACAGCCTACTGACACAAAGATAATTGACAAACAGTTTATTGAAACAGCCTGGAATACCCAGGATGAGAGTGGGAATTTGCTGCCCTTGATAGCAAAGAAACCCAGATGCCCATTGGAATAAGTTGAAAGTTGAAGGCTGAAGCGCTTGTAAAAAACAGATGTCCAAAAAACGGAGAGGAAAAAAGGGAGGGGATACAAACATTAAGATTAAAAGTAGAGATGTATCGTACATCCGTATTTGGAGAGGAACAGTAACATGGGGGATTAGCAAAGTAACCTGGAAGTAAAACTGTAATTGTAAGCGGTGAACCTGCCTCTTGAGGCAGGTGAAGAGGATTTGTCTACCTTTTCGGCGGGATACTGATTCCCTTATCTAGTGGTGAAAAGTGGAGAAGATTCCGGCTTCAGGGTTGAAAACCTTTCAATTCATTGATTTTGTTTATTGAAGCCGGGATTTTTTCCATGATGTTCATGTTAAGGCCTTCCAGGTAGGCCAGGTCCAGCCCGATAGGGAGTTCAGTCGTTGTAGTGGTGCTGTTGGTTTCACTGCGTTTGACGGCATCTGCAATATGGACTGCTGTTACCGATGAGAACATTTTGTAGTAATATTCGCCAATGCTGTGGTGATATGCAGCTGTTTCCACGAGAATTTCCGGGAGTCCCCACAGGGCCAACAAATAGGCACCTAATTTTCCATGGCTGACTCCCAGGATTTCTTCCTCCACTTGAAAGGAAAATGTTTTCACCTGGTCCAACCTGTGCTGAGACTGGAGATAACGGTCTTTTATTTTAAAATACAAATCATTAAATTCCGATAAAATAATGACTTTCCCGATATCGTGGAGTAGACCTCCGATATAGGCATCATTAGCTGTTGTTTTATCATTGGTGATTTCCATGGCGATGATTCGTGCATAATGGGCAACAGCACAGCTGTGGTTAAAGATTTCATCTAATTCTTTTCTTGAAAGTCCTGTAAGGTGGAATTTTGAGAAAATTTCCAATGAAAGTACCAGGGCCTTCAATATATCCACTCCAATCATCGTAATCGCATGGTGAATACTTTCAATCCGTTTTCTTATTCCCAAAAGGGGTGAATTAACCAATTGTAATATTTTAGCTGCGATTGCCGGGTCTTTTTTAATTATTTTGGCGATCTCTTTCAGTGAAGAAGTAGATATCGCCTGGAGGAGCTGCAAGTGAACTTCCGGCTGCGAAGGCAGCGACACGATTTTGTTTACCAGTTTATTCAGCTTACTGTCTTTTAAATAATCCCGTAATGACATGACCCGGCACAATGTGTGTTTTAATGCCTGGGGGTCCACGGGTTTTACCAGAAATTGGTGTGCTGTTCCCAACACTTCGATTAGTGTTTTCATATCAGCGCTTTCGGAAATAAAAATACGTGCTATCTTGGGGTGGTTTTCCCTTACAACTTCAAATAATTCTATCCCACTGATACCGGACATGTTAATGTCAGAGATTACAGCGTTATACGATTTTTGCTCTATTTTTTCCAGTGCGCCCTCAGCACTGGAAACGAAATCCATGTCCCATTCTTTTCTCATTTTGAATAGAACCCGTTTGAAACCGTCGAGTACGTCTTGATTTTCGTCCACAAAAAGAATCGCTGGCCTCATTTTTAACCTCCATTCTCCGCCCCTTTACCATCAGCATCCATACTTCATAATTGGTATTCTTAGTCGTATGCATATTTCCCCCGAAATTTGCAGTGTACCTATACGATGCATAACGTAAAGCGTACAGTGTACACAGTACAGCGTACGATCTGGAATGTAAAGGCAGCTTTTGCACTGGAGACTTACCTCTCATTTTTCTTCCCATCGTTGTTCCATCTTGGCAGCAAGTATAATTATAGAATAAAATGAAGGTTTTGGCAACAAAAAAAATGACTTATTTTACAAAAATTTTTATTTTTATTTTTCCCCGGTTGTTGGAAAGCGAATGACCGCTGACCGATATGTTTTACGATTCCTGGATTCGTTTTTTTAATTCTTTGATTTTCTCTCTCAGGTAAATGGCCCGTTCAAAATCCAACCGGTCTGCTGCGGCTTTCATCTCTTTTTCAGCTTCTTTAATCATTTTGGGGATATTCTTTTTGGGAATATGTTTGGTGTCTTTCAGATCGACGCCGCTGTCCGGGATGGGTTTGATAATGGTTTTGGGTTCGATATGGAATTGTTGATTATATTCCATTTGTTTGTTTCGTCGTCGTTGGGTTTCGGCCACGGCATTTTTGATGGAATCGGTGATGTGATCGGCATACATGACCACGTGGGAATCCAGGTTTCGTGCTGCCCGGCCAATGGTTTGGATAAGACTCCGGGCATCCCGCAGGAATCCTTCTTTATCCGCGTCCAGGATGCCGATAAAACCGACTTCCGGGATATCCAATCCCTCCCGCAGCAAATTAATACCTACCAGTACATCAAATTGTCCTAACCGCAGTTGGCGGATCAGTTCGGTTCGTTCGATGGTATCGATTTCTGAATGCATGTACCGGGTTTTGATATTCTGTTCCGCCAGGTACTCGGTCAACTCTTCGGCCAGTCGTTTGGTCAGGGTAGTTACCAGTATGCGGTTGCCTTTTTTAATGGTGTTGTTGATTTCCCGGATCAGGTCTGCCATCTGGCCTTGAGTGGGTCTAACTTCTACTTTCGGGTCAACCAGGCCGGTGGGTCGGATAATCTGTTCCACCACCCGGCTGGATTCCTTTTTTTCGTAATCCGCGGGTGTAGCGGAAACAAAGACTACCCGGTTATTTTTCAAATACTCTTCAAACTCGTCAAACCTTAAGGGGCGGTTATCAAAGGCACTGGGTAAGCGGAACCCGTAGTCCACCAGGTTTTTTTTGCGGGTGTAGTCGCCCCTGTACATGCCGTGCAATTGGGGGATGGTTTGATGGCTCTCGTCGATAATGATCAGGAAATCATCTCCGAAATAGTCCAGGAGGCAGAAGGGTTTTTCTCCTTTCTGTCGTTCATCGAAATACACGGAGTAGTTTTCGATTCCTTTGCAGAACCCGGTTTCCTGGATCATCTCGAGGTCATAAAGCGTGCGTTGTTTCAACCGGTGGGCCTCTACCATTCCCAGTTGGGGCAGCCGTTCTTCCAGTTCTTTTTTGATGCCCTCCACCGCCATGGTAATCCTGTCCTGGGGAATCACAAAATGCCGGGCCGGGTAGACAAAAAGATACTTCAACTGCTCTTTTGCCTGACCGGTGGTTTTATCGATTTCTGTAATGCGGTCGATCTCATCGCCGAACATCTCGATACGAAAAATATTGTTAAAATAACCGGGAATAAAGTCGATGGTATCTCCTTTTACCCGGAAACGACCGGGAGCCAGTTCTATTTCGTTGCGTTCATACTGGACAGCGATCATTTTTTTAAGTATATCATTCCGATCGATCTGCTGCCCCACCTTCAGTTCGAAACCCAACGCCCTAAAATCTACGGGATTACCCACGCTGTAAATACAGGAAACCGATGCTACTACAATCACATCTTTTCGCGATGCCAGCGATGCTGTGGCGGCCAGACGCATTTGTTCGATTTTGGGATTGATCTGGGCGTCTTTTTCAATGTACTGATCCACCTGGGGGATATAGGATTCCGGTTGGTAATAATCGTAGTAGGAAACAAAAAACTCTACGCGGTTCTCCGGGAAGAATTCTTTAAATTCGTGGTACAACTGGGCGGCCAGGGTTTTGTTATGGGCAATCACCAGTGTGGATTTTTGCAGGTGCTCAATAACATGGGCCGCGGTAAAGGTTTTTCCTGAGCCTGTGACTCCCAGCAGGGTCTGGGTGGATTTTTCCCCTTTGAGGCCGTTGTTCAATTTTTTAATGGCCTCCGGCTGCGAACCTTTGGGTTTGAAATTGGATATCAATTTGAAGTTTTCCATTTTTCTGACTCTTCAATCTATTACTTCTACGTTTGTTTCAAGACTGCGCTAGAAACAAAAACCACCTGCGGTTGTCCAATTCCAGGAGAGGCAAGACAATCTTCTATTCCAGCAAATCCTTTTTTCTCAATAACCGGCTGTAGGTGATGGCAAAGCGGTGCGCTTCATCACGAACCTGCTGAAGTAACTGGAGCGATTTGCTCTTACGACTCAGTACCAACGGCTCATCCGTCCCGGGAACATAAATCTCCTCAAATCTCTTGGCAATAGAGATAGTAGGGATTTTTAAGTGGAGCTTTTTGATTTCTGCCGTGGCAGCATTCAACTGCCCGATTCCCCCATCGATAAGAATTAAATCCGGCAGCTCCGTATTTTCATTCTTCAAACGCGTGTACCGGCGCTGTACTACCTCACCAATAGCTTTAAAATCATCGATGCCTTCGACTGTTTTTATCCGGTAACGGCGATAATTACTCTTATCCGGCAGCGCATTGCGAAACTGCACCATGGAGGCCACCATAGAACTCCCGGATATATGCGAAATATCAAAGCATTCAATGATAACCGGCATCTCCTGCATCTTTAATTTATTTTTGAGGTCTTTGAGTTTTTCCATGTCCCCAAAGAAAGTGATTTCAATATTCTTTAGCACCAATTCCAGCAGTTGTTTCTTTTCTCCCCGCTGCGGTACAGTAACATGGACGTTTTTTCCTGCTTGCATTTTAAGAAAGGTGACAACCGGATCGCTAATCCCTTTGGGTACAACCAATTCCGAAGGTACAGTATTCTCCGAGTAATACCGCACCAGGAACTCCTGGAAAAAGTCGTCATCCGGTGAAAAGGAGTGATAATCGAATTGAAAGGCTTTTTTGTTCTCCAGCGTGCCCTTATAAACATTGAAGAGCGCCAGGTAAACCGTATCGTTTTTGACCAGGTAATGAATGATGTCCTCGTTGTACTTTTTTTGCCGGTCCATGTTTTGTTTTTCCTGGAGGCGTTTAACCGCGTCGAGCTGGTTGCGCAGCTCCAAAGCATATTCAAAATTCAACTCATCCGCTGCCTTTTTCATGTCTTCGCTCATTTGTTTCACCAGTTCCCGGGAATTTCCTTTCAACACCATGCGCGCCCGCTTGATTTTTTCAGCATATTGCGATTCACCGATCTTCCCGATACAGGGTGCATGGCACAGGTTAAGATGATGCCGCAAACAGGGTTTCTTAGGCATGCGCTTACAGGTGCGCAGTTGAAACGTTTTGTTCAACACCATCAATACATGATCCCTGGCTGCCGCAGATACAAAGGGACCGAAAAATTCACCTTTTAATTTCATGTCTCGCTGCCTGGCAATCACCAGCCGCGGGAACAGCTCATCCGTCAACCGGATAAACGCATAACTCTTGGCATCCTTAAGATCGATGTTGTATTTGGGATTGTTCTTTTTGATAAGCGTATTCTCAAGGATTAAAGCTTCCACTTCGTTGTCCGTGACGATAAACTCAACAGAACGGATTTCACCCACCATTTTTTCCGTTTTCGGGTCCAGCACTTTTTTTTGAAAATAACTCTTCACCCGTTTCTTCAAACTCTTGGCCTTGCCAATATAGATGATCTTACCCCCCGCATCAGAAAAAATATAACACCCAGGTTT
This sequence comes from Candidatus Aminicenantota bacterium, assembly GCA_011772425.1. Lineage (GTDB taxonomy): Bacteria > Acidobacteriota > Aminicenantia > UBA2199 > UBA2199 > JAKAGC01. The sequence goes on along the minus strand of WVZO01000712.1, from coordinate 16,029 downwards.
ATCCGGCCCAGCGGCTAGATCGATCATGTCTAAATGATCCATTGTTTTTTATTTATGCCTTCGGCGACCAGGGGGCGCTTTTTGAAAAAACTGCCCCCTGGACCCCCGCAAAAACTTTTAATTCACGGTCAGTCATCGTACCACGCTTCAGAGGGCATTTCCCATTAGCGCCACTTTACTTCTTACCTCGTAATACAGTACCTTAAACCGTAAGGTGTCAAAAACCTCTGGTTTGTAATTTCGGTCATTGTAATTTGGAATTTGGAATTTGTAATTTTCATCTTTTCTTCTCTTCTTCTTCGTGTCCCTTCGTGTCCTTCGTGTCCTTCGTGGTTTCAACTAATTTCTGCAATTGGGCATTGGTTTGTTCAATACCTTTTTCAAGAATGCCCCGGTCTTGCTTCCGGGAATATCTGTTAAAACGCGAGGAGGACCCTGGGCGACAATTTGACCGCCGTCATCACCACCCTCCGGTCCCAGGTCGATAATATAGTCCGCGGATTTGATCACATCCAGGTTGTGCTCGATCACGACAACGGTATTACCTCTGTCTACCAGGTCGTTCAAGACTTTTATTAGTTTTTTTACATCATGAAAATGAAGCCCGGTGGTGGGTTCATCCAGGAGGTAGAGGGTCCTGCCTGTGGCTTTTTTGGACAGCTCGCGAGTCAATTTGATTCGCTGCGCTTCACCACCGGAAAGGGTGGTGGAACTCTGACCCAGTTTAATATATTCCAAACCCACACGCGCCAGGACATGCAGTTTATCCCGAATCACCGGGATATTTTTAAATAACTCTTGTGCTTCCTCCACGCTCATAGCCAGCACATCCGCAATGCTTTTGTTTTTAAAGCGAATTTGCAGGGTTTCCTTATTGTAGCGTTTTCCTTTGCACTCTTCACATTCCACATAAACATCCGGCAGGAAATTCATTTCGATTTTGATTACGCCGTCGCCAGAGCAGGCTTCACAGCGTCCGCCTTTAACATTAAAGGAAAACCGGCCCGGCTTGTACCCCCGCAATTTCGCCTCTGATGTTTCCGCAAAAATCTTCCGTATTTCATCGAATACCTTTGTATAAGTAGCCGGATTACTGCGGGGTGTTTTCCCGATGGGACTTTGATCGATAACAATGACTTTATCAACAGGCTTATCCAATACAATCTTTTCATGTGCACCGGCCCTGATTTTGGAATGGTGCAATTTCCGCATCATACCTTTGTACAAAATTTCAGTCACCAGCGTGGATTTGCCGCTGCCGGACACACCGGTGACCAATGTCAAACAGCCGATGGGAATTTTAACATCGATATCTTTCAAGTTATTTTCTTTGCATCCTTTTAATTGGACAAACGTGTCCGACTTTCTTATCTCTTGGGGTTCCGGGATGCAAAGCTTACCAGCCAGGTATTGACCGGTCAACGATTTGGAATTTCCTTCGATCTGTCTGGGAGTTCCCTTTGCCACGACCCACCCGCCGTGAAGACCGGCACCCGGTCCCATATCGATCACATAATCGGCCTTGCGGATGGTATCTTCATCGTGCTCCACCACAATCAACGTATTGCCGATATCCCGTAAACGGCGCAAGGTATCGATCAGCTTCTGGTTATCGCTCTGGTGCAAACCGATAGAAGGCTCATCCAGGATATAAAGCACCCCCATTAGATTAGAACCGATCTGGGTCGCCAGCCGGATACGCTGAGCCTCACCGCCGGAAAGTGTGCCGGCACTGCGGGACAACGTGAGATAATTCAACCCCACTTTGTCAAGAAACTGCAGCCGTGCTTTGATTTCCTTTAAAATCTGGTAGGCAATCTGAAGTTCTTTTTCCGTAAACGAATAATTATCAAAAAAATCAACAGCTTGCTTGATGGACATATCCGTCACATCGATGATAGACATATCGTTGATTTTTACAGCCAGGACCTTTTCTTTAAGACGTTTGCCCTGGCACGCCGGACAGGGGGAAATCCGCATAAATTTTTCCAATTCCCGGCGCCGATAATCCGATTGAGTTTGTTTGTACAATCGCTCCGATTGGGGCAGCAGCCCTTCCCACTGCCCTATATGCGACCAACTGGCATCACCGTTCTTCATACTCATACTGAAACGAATCCGCTCCCTGGACCCATTCATTAACACATTGTACTGCTTTTGGTCCAGGTCTTTGATGGGGGTAAACACATCAAAACCGAAATGCTTTGCTACAGCTCCCACGTACTGGCCCCGCCAGCCGTCAATGGCGTTCCGGTATATCGCCAGCGCACCGTCGGCAATACTAAGACGTTTATCCGGGATAATCAAGTCCGGGTCGAATTCCATTTTGATCCCCAGACCGTGGCAGACTTCACACGCACCAAACGGACTATTAAAGGAAAACATCCGGGGCTGAAGTTCTTCGAACACAATCCCGCATTGGGGACAGCTCATCTCTGATGAGAAGATATGTTCGTTGTTATCTTGATCCAACACGATCATCAAACCTTTAGATTTCAATAAGGCATTTTCGCACGCTTCTGCCAATCGCGAGGTATCGGTTGTTTTGACCCGATCCATAACAATTTCGATATCGTGCTTTTTATAACGTTCAAGTTTGATCTTTTCATCGGTACGGCAAATGGTTTTGTTGACCCGAACGCGGGCGTAGCCTTCTTTGTTCAGATCGCTAACCAGTTTTTCATAGGTTCCTTTTTTTTGCCGCACAACAGGGGAGAGAATAATGACCCTGCCGTCCATTTCCCGGGAAATGCGTTCCGCAATCCTCTGGGGAGATTGGGCCTCGATTTTGATATTGTGGGTAGGACAATAGGGCGTACCGATACGGGCGAACAGCAATCTCAGGTAATCGTAAATCTCCGTAACCGTTCCTACTGTACTCCTGGGGTTTTTGCTGGTGGTTTTTTGCTCGATGGAAATGGCAGGGGATAGACCTTCAATGCTGTCTACATCCGGTTTATTCATCAGTCCCAGGAATTGGCGAGCATAAGCGGACAAGGATTCCACGTACCTCCGCTGCCCTTCGGCGTAAAGGGTATCGAACGCCAGGGTGGATTTGCCGCTGCCGGATAGACCAGTAATTACAATAAATTTATCCCTGGGTATATTTACATTGATGTTCTTCAGGTTATGTTCCCTGGCACCTTTAATCAATATATTTTTCATGGTTCCAACAATCCACTTTAGGGGTTAGTTTACCAGAAATCCAGGGTAAAGTAAACCGTCCAGATAGTTTAATTTTGGAGTGATAGAGTAGTGCCTGCCTGTGCGTGTCGCGTGTCCATAAGGAGCACGCAGACAGGGAGTAATGGAGTAATGGTAATAGAACTGTCCGGACCAAAGGAGATTGGCATGATCCCCAAAAGAAAATTAAGAAATTTTTCTAAATAATTCTTTTAGATTTCTTTTCCAATACACCAATACTCCGACACTCCATTATTCCAGAGTCAAAATTAAAATTCCAGACCACTTTTTGATTTTGTTTTTTTTTGTAAAATATGGTATAAATAATATGCAAAAAGAAAAGTGATAAATGACAAATTATAAGGTAGAATAAAAATGAGTACTCGAAAGGAGCCGAGAACAAAGAAAACTTTTCGGGTTAAAGTGGTAGAAGGAGATAATGCCTACCCGGGAATTGTAACCAACTGTTCAAAAAGCGGTATGTCAATCAAGACGGATCACGTTTTCCCCACTTTTAAAGTCGTCGACGTGTTGGTTAAGATCGGTCAGAAGTTGGTTCCAATAAAAGGAAGCGTGCGCTGGGTCCACGAGGGTGTCGAGCCTGAAAACCCGGACGAAGACCAATACAAAAACGAAATTGGCGTTGCCTTTCAAAATCCACCGCCGGAATACTTGAAACGCTTTGAATAGGAGGCACAGCAGGATTCGATGAAATACGAAAAAGTCGATGAACAGACCTATGTGATTTCTTTAGCACCGGGTGAGGAAATCATTGAAAAACTCAACGAATTTTTAGAGCAGGAACGCATTGTTAATGCCTATTTTTCCGGGATTGGGGCTGTTAAACAGGCAGAGCTGGCCCATTACCGGGTGGATTACCAAAAATACTCTTCACAGGTGTTCGAAGAACCCATGGAAGTGGCAAACCTGACCGGTAATGCGTTTCTATTTGAAGGTAAGCCGCTGGTGCATGCCCATGCCACCCTGGGCAGCGAACGCTTTGAAACCGCTGCCGGTCACCTGGTCAAAGGAGTGATCTCAGGAGCCTGCGAAATTGTGCTGGTTAAACTGGATTCAGATCTTCAAAAGCAGCATTCCCTTAAGATTGGATTAAAGCTATTGAGTATTAGTTGAGTGGTTGAACCTTTCTTTTGTTTTAGGGATAGGGAAGGCAATTTTAGTGCCATGCATTTTAAAATTTCTATGTCCTGTTTTTGGGACAAAGATCCGTTTTTTTCAGAAATAATTGGGACATTTTTGCAATGATACGCCCTTAAAAGCATGGTATTAAATATGCTAGATTTTTGCAGGAGGCAGCGCAATGATTAAAAAGATGTCCACTGGTATTAAAAACAAAACAAGACATTATAAAAAGCATGAAGGCTGTGGAAAACTGATTTACCGGCAAAAGAAAAGGAATATGACGTTTTTTTATGTGGCAGCATTTCTGATTATAGCAGACGTCGTGTTCTGGAGTTCTTTGGATAGAGATACCTCCTGGCTTGAAGAGATAGAAGAAAAAATAATGGCCTTTCCCGGCGATATTAAAAAAGGCGAAATAAGCAAATATAAACTTATTTCCAACCAGCATGACAAAGAGAATGGGGTTTCCGGAATAATAAATGAGATAAAATCGCTGGACATTGATAGGAAAGAAATGAATACCTCCCTGGATACAAATGTAACAGCATTCTCAAATCGATTTCATAAAAATCAAAAGAAAGGGGATATGGAGATAGAAGCAGAGAACTGGAGTGATGATGAAGAAACAGGAAGCATGGATGACCAAGAGGCAGGAATACCCTTAAGTAACGGATGTGGGCAAAATATGGTAAATCCGTATTCCAACAATGAAATGAGAAGGAGAATGAAAGAGAACATCATGCGGTACAACCTTGAGCATTTGGAAGACCCTTTACGGGGATACCCTCTAACTCCTCGGACTGTTTCGCTTACTTACAAAATAAAAGAGGTCAAACAGTCCATGGGAAACCTTCCTGAAGAGCTTGAAAAGAGTGAATTCGCTTTGAAAATTATCCTGGAAAGAGAAAAGGCTTCGAAAGTAAAGGATGCGCGGATAAGACACCTGCTGAATAGGATAGAACAATTGAAAAAAACGATGAATTCCAAACAAAAAGAAATTTCCCGGCTAAAATCAGAGCTTATCAGGGAATATGAAAAGGCTGTGGAATCTCCATATTTTGTTGGGCCCGTACCCTGCTCTCTGGATCTATATAGGTATTCCTATCGAGAAGAGCCAAACCAATCAAAGCCTCATATGAAAAGGATCCCCCAAAATAGTTCCTTCAAAAAAGAAAAACCTTATAAGAGAAGGAAAACAAGAGTTAATGTTAATACAATCACATATTCTCGATCTAAGAGAATAGGTATAAAAACCACTAAAACGTTTCAGCCACCTTCCTATGCAAAGACACGGATTGGTTCGGCTAAAGTCAGCGTAAATCGGAAGAATCCGGTTACTGTTAACAAGGCTCCCCAAAGCATCAAGAAACCACACGTGCGTACAAAGACAACTCGTTATGGAATGAATCCCCTGAAGAGACAGAAATAAGACGCTGTGGGGCTTTTTGGATTTTCCGACTGTCACCTTTTGCCTTACGGTACCTGGACAACTTCAAATGGTTTTATTCATGTTAAGTGGGATATAATTTATCTGTCACTTAATACGCTTAATACGTTGACAAGGATACGCCCCTACATACGAAAACTTGACGGTGGATTTAGGAATTTCAAACAAACCTATTTACATTCAATTAATTCTATGATATAATTATCATCTAAAAGGCTTTTTAACCCTATTAGCACCAATCATCAGAAAGACAACAAGAGTTAAACTAAAATTTACACCAATATAAAAGGAGGCGTTATGAAACCCAAGGTTCTCACTAAACAATTACTGTTAAACAAAAAGACCATTGCCAGTCTGGTAAAAACAGAGTTGAAGAATGTGCAGGGAGGACACGACACCAGGCCGACATGCCCTATTCTCATTTCTGTTTGCCAGCCGTGCAAGGAAACAATTCCGTGCTGACCTATTGATCTATTGAAGAAAAAAGGTCAGTTCAAAAAATCAAGGCCACTAAGGAACGTATACCAGGCTGACATAGCTATCGCTTTGTCAGCGGCGTTTTTTTCTTTCCTGAGCCGTTCCCGGTTGTGAAAGAAAAAAGGTGTTTTCCGGTGTGGCCTTTTTTTTAATTTTAAAAGGATAGGGGGGTGCGTCTCAACAGGTTGTCCGAGAATTCATCATTTGATAAATGATATATGTCAAATGACAGCGGAACAATGTAGTGGCTTGATTCAGAGGCTGTGTCATAATCCCAAAAAAGGATTAAATGTGGAATTGGGGCGAATACAAGATTCGCCCCTACAAAGGTTTTCCAGGCGGACGTAGGAGTTCGGCCGGTATTTCGTGTTCATCCTCTATTATGACACAGTCTCTAAATCAAACCCCTACGCCTGTATTTAGGTCTCGGACAGCCTGTCAACTAAACAATTTACCTGGCACTTAATACCATTTTGTGTTACTTTGTGTCCTGGTGCCTTTGCGGCCATTTTTTTTTACTTTTTACTTGAATATTACTTTCAAATATGATATTCATTATCTGTAAAGAAAAAAATATTAGAGCAAGAATTGGTATGAAGGTAAAAGGCGTGCCAAAAGTGAGCAGTAGGCTCGTGTCCCGAGAATTTAAAAAGAGTTTTAATTAAAATATTGGGGTAAAAAAATGTCAACTATCATCAAAAATAAGTTTAAAAATGAACACGACGGTATCATAAAAATAAAATGTGATACTAAAGAAATTACTGGGTATGAAACAATTATGACCATTGACCTTTCAGCCAGCAAGATAATGGAAGTATCAAATGATAGGCACTATTGGCCCGAGAATATTTATGCCTGGTCTGATTCTTCGAGAGTGGATATAGAAGCTGACTATAATTGCGACTTTAATGATGAACAATATAAGATTAAACCAAAGACGGGCGTTACTTTTTTCACTTTGAAACTTTCGACGAACCTTGGAAATAGTAAGCTTGGCGGCGACCCCGATGAGACGGTAACAGTGGGTGAAGAACCCCCACAAAATGAGAAGGGTAAAAAATGGGATGGTGATTGATAAAAACCGGGAAGATTTTTTCGTCACGAAAAAAATTGTTTTATTATTCATGCTTCAACTCTTAGGGGCCCTTTTTTTCGGACCTCTAAACGGGTATGGAGAAAACGGCGCCTTAACGTTTTTCAAAAATTACACTCCTGGAGAGTACCGCATGCAGCCCCAGAATTGGGATATCCTGCAGGACAAACACGGCATTATTTATGTTGCCAACCAGGGCAGTTTACTGGAATTTGACGGCGTCTCCTGGAAGGATATCGATATACCGAACTTAACCGCACGATCCCTTGCCGTCGATGACAGCGGGACAATTTATGTCGGAGGTAAAAGTGAAATCGGGTTCTTAGCACCCGGTCCAAAAGGGGCCTTAAAATATAAATCCCTGCTCCACCATCTAGCGGTTACTAAGAAGAACTTCGGCCCGGTATGGCGAACCATTAACACAAAAGAGGACATATATTTCTGGACCTCGAAATTTTTGTTCCGCTGGGACCCGGCTGCAAAACAAATGAAAGTATGGGAGGCGGAGTCGGTATATACCGCTTCTTTTTCTTGTAAGGAACATTTCTATATTCGGCAAGAATCAATCGGGCTCATGAAAATGATAAACGAATCCCTGGTTTTACTGACCGGGGGCGAAAAATTTGCCACAGTTAAGCTTTACATGATGGTACCATACGGCCCCGGAACCGGTAAGCTGCTGATTGGAACCAGGTCAATGGGTTTTTATATTTTTGACGGTATCACTTCAGTGCCGTTCCCTACAGGGGCGGATGATTATCTGAAAGAAAAGCAGTTGTATCACGGTATCCGTCTTTCATCCGGCGATTTTGCACTGGCCACCCGCCTGGGAGGACTCGTCATCCTGAATGCAAAAGCTAGATTGAAAGAAATCTTTAACAAGGCCTCCGGCCTGCCGGGTAATAATGTCAGGTATGTTTTCGAGGATTTCCAGGGGAATTTGTGGCTGGCCCTGGATACCGGGATAACCAAAATCGAATATGCATCCCCGTTTTCTATCTACGATGATAAACGGTCGAATCTTCCGGGCATTGTTCTTTCTGCTGCCGTGCACGGCCCTCATCGGCAGATATTTGCCGGAACCACCAGTGGGTTATATTCACTGGCCCCTGAGGGAAAATTTCTCCCCGTTCCCGGCATGTCCGGTATTTGCTGGTCCCTGCTCCCCACCGGGGATTCTCTTCTAGCAGCAACCGGGCAGGGGATTTTCCTGTTAAATAAAAGCAGCCAAAAACGAATTATTGAAACTTCCTCATTTGTTTTATCACGGTCACGAAGGGATACAAACCGCATCTGGGTAGGAACACGTTGGGGCCTGGCTTCGCTGTACCTGGAAAAAGAAAACAATCGCTGGATAGAGGAATGTAAATTTGAAAAAATAGCTGAAAAAATAGGAACCATCATTGAAAACAAACACGGAAGTTTATGGTTGGGCACTGAAACCGGAAGCGCCATAAAGGTCGAGTTTCCAATCGAGGGAACGGTAACCGAGCCTGTTGTGACCCGTTATGGTCCCGGACAGGGCCTGCCTCCCGGTGAAGTTCATGTTTTTTTTGCAGCGGGACATGTCATATTTGCCACGAAGAAAGGAGTATATCGCTTTGATGAAAAAAACCGGGTCTTCAATCCCGACCCCATTTTTGGAAAAAAATTCGCGGACGGCTCAAGGAGTGTTTTCCGCATTGTCGAAGATAATAACAAGAATATCTGGTTCCATTCCAAACGGAGAAATTTCCAGGCAGTACCTCAAGCGGACGGGACCTACAAAATAAACGAAAAAACCTTTCGAAGGCTCCCACCTGCCCAGGTGAACGCCATTTATCCCGATCCGGGTGGGGATATTATTTGGTTCGCCGGGCATAACGGCCTGGTACGTTACGATACAACAGTAAAAAAGAATTACCATCATGATTTCCCAACACTGATCCGAAAGGTATGGCTCAATGGCAACCTGGCTTTTGACGGTTGTAAATACAAAACAGGTAATGACTCCCGGGGTCTTTTTCCTATTATTGATTACAAAGACAGAAACCTTCGTTTCGAGTTTGCTGCGCCTTTCTTTGAAGATGAATCAGCAACACAGTATCAGTGTCTCCTGGAAGGATATAACGAAGACTGGACTGCCTGGAATAAGGAAACCAAAAAGGATTACACCAACCTTGATGCCGGGGTTTATACCTTCCGCGTCCGGGCAAAAAATGTCTATGAACACGTGAGCGAGGAAGCGGCTTTCCAATTTAAAGTCCTGCCCCCCTGGTACAAGACATGGTGGGCGTTTTTAATTTATGGCCTGGGGTTTCTACTGCTCATGTTCCTTGCTGTAAAATGGCGCTCAAAATACCTGGAAAATGAAAAACAAGAGCTTGAAAAAATCGTAAAAGACAGGACAAAGGAAATCGAAGAGCAAAAACGTCAACTGGAAAAACAAACCGTCCAATTGGCAGAACAATCCGAAAAACTCAAAGAGATGGATAAAGTGAAATCCAGGTTCTTTGCCAATATCTCCCATGAATTCCGTACGCCCATCACATTAATCATGGGACCGCTGGAGCAAATGCTCTCCACCTGCCCTGGACATGACCGGGTACAAAAGAAAAAATTGAGAATGATGCTTCGCAATTGCCAGCGCCTACTCCGTTTAATCAACCAGTTGCTGGAATTAGCCAATTTTGAAAGCGGAACCATGAAATTGCAAAGCCGGCCTCGAAATATTATTCCTTTTCTAAAAGGTATTATCGCTTCCTTTGAGCTGCTTACCGATCAAGAAGAATTGGATTTGATATTTCATGCGGAAGAAGAAGATATAACTCTATACCTGGATGATAGGAAGATAGAAGACGTGATTTGTAACCTTCTTATCAATGCGATAAAATATACTCCTGCCCTGGGGAAAATTACAGTTTCCTGCGTCAAGGATCCCACAAAAAAAGTAAACTACCCTTCAGGATCAGTGAAAATATCGGTTTCCGATACCGGCCCGGGCATTCCCAGGGAGAAATTGGCCGATATCTTCGATCGCTTTTACCAGTCTGAAAGCACTTATGAACATTATCCCAAAGGCTTTGGCATTGGGCTCGCTATTGCCAAAGAATTGGTGGAACTCCATCATGGGGTCATTAATGTCCACAGTACCGAAGGTCAGGGAACAGAGTTCATTATTGAACTCCCATTGGGTGACCGACATCTAAAACCTGACGAAATTATAGATTTAATTGAAGAATCTGTCACTCCTTCGGGACCCGGTAAAATTCCTGCCCCCGATATGGTTAAGGCTGAAAAAGAGGAAGAAGAACCGGAAGAGGAAATAGAACAGGAAATAACAGTGGAAGAAGCAGCAAAAGACATCATCCTGGTGGTAGAAGACAGCGTTGATATGCGTGACTATATAAAGAGTTCCCTGGAACCCCAGTACCGGGTGGTGGAGGCGATAGATGGCCGCGATGGCATTGAAAAAGCCCGGGAAATCATCCCGGACCTTATTATCAGCGATATTATGATGCCCCAAAAGGATGGGTATGAATTGTGCCGGGAATTGAAAAACCAACGGGACACCAGCCACATTCCTATTATCCTCTTAACCGCCAAAGCAGCAGAGGAAAATATTATCCAGGGATTGGAAACCGGTGCCGACGATTATATCACCAAGCCCTTCAACACCAGGATATTGTGCGCCCGCATCAAAAACCTGGTGGACCTGCGCCGCCATATCCAGGAAACCTTCCACCGGGAGATGACCTTGAAGCCGGTTCAAAAATCGGTATCACAGATCGATAAAGAGTTTGTAAAGGATTTACAGGTAGTGATAAACAAAAATATATCGGACCCGGAATTTAACGTAGAAGAGTTGTGTAAAAGGCTTTACATGGGGCGCACCACGCTGTACCGGAAAATCCTGGCCTTAACCGGTGAACCGCCAACGGAGTTTATCCGGTCGTACCGGCTCAAACGGGGGGCGGAATTACTGAAAAAAGGCATGGGTTCGGTACTGGAAGTGGCCTTTGAGGTGGGGTTTTCCAGTGCCAACTATTTCAGCAAATGTTTCAAAAAGAAGTTTCACCAATTGCCTTCCAGCTTTCAAGCCTCTGAGGCTAAAAAAGAATTATGAAAATTGGTCCTTATGCCTCATGGCTTATATATTGGAGGTAAAATAATTTACCTGGCACCAATCTTGTTCAATGTATTTGAAATATGAATCGACGCTGTCCCATTCGGTTAAATTTTTCCCGTCATCCGTATCTGACATCACCTGGATCGTTTCTTCATTGGGAATATTTTCTTCAAAAGGCAACGCTTTAAAAACCTTTACATTTTGAAAAAACAATTGGATTGCCTCGGCGGTTGAGATTCCAAGAGATTTAAAGATCGAATCCACTTCTTTTTTCAACGCCAGTTCCACTTGTATTTTAATGGTCGCTGTTTTTGCCATTTTTTCACCTCATATTTTATTGGAGTCATATAAGGACCATTATATATATAATACGAAAACATGTATTTGTCAAATAAATTTATTAAAGCAACCGGAACCGGTGCGCAAAAACGTAAAAAAAGGAAAAGGGGACAGGGAAAAGGGAACCTAAATGTCACAAGCATAATCTGTGCCAATTGCCGGATTTTTTCTTTTTAAACCGATTTCGGAACAAAATTACCCGTTTGAAACATTTGTTCACTTTTGTCCCGCCGGCCGGAACAATTTTATCCCCCATTTCGGAACCAATTGACTCACTTCAAAATCATTTTTGTACCATTATATAGGCAGATGGTTGGAGAAACCAAACTCCAACCATCGCAAATCTAATATAAGGAGGACATTTAAAATGGGTCATTTAAAAGATGAGAGTTTAAAAAAGTGTGTTTCCCTGTTACGGGAATTTATCCATGAGTCGCCGACCGGCAAAAAAGGAACCGCCATGTTGGCATTGGAGCACCTGCAAAAGATCACGGCAGGAACAGGGGGTTCAATCCGGACCTGTGCCACCCGGCCCAGGGCCTAAGGAACACCATAACCTGCTAATAGAAAGCTTTTGCAGGGAGGGGCTGGCAGCCCCGGCCTATAAAGGGGGGGGTTCTCGAAAGGAGCCTCCCTGGCTGGCCGCCGGAAACAAAATAGCTGCTTGATTTTTTCTTCATAATAGGTTAAGATATTGCTAACGTGAGTAAACATTGGTTTCGGATAATCTTACGTACGTTTGTTTATCTTTTAATTTCCGGGGTATCGTTTACCTTAATGGCATTGGACCCTGATAAAAGCATCACTCAATACGGTGTACGGAAATGGAATACGGAAAGCGGGCTGCCCTCGAATTCCGTTTATGCCATCCGGCAGACGCAAGAGGGATATCTATGGATTGGTACCCAGGACGGACTGGTTCGTTTTGACGGGATTAATTTCGAGTTGTACACCACCAAAAACATCCCCCAATTAAAGGGCAATGTAATTCGGGCGCTTTACCAGGACCGAAACGGCACCTTGTGGATCGGTACCGATTCAGGCGGGCTCACCCGGTACAAAGAGGGAGAATTTACGACGTACCCCATCACAAAATATAAAGCCCTTTACAGGATAAGGGCCATCGATGAAGACCGGTGGGGCAACCTCTGGATTGGAACATTTACCCGGGGATTGACATGTTTAAGCAATAGTAAATTCACTACTTATACGACAAAACAGGGATTGCCTCATGACCAGGTAAGATTCATATCTAAAGATGCCGATGGCGACCTCTGGGCAGCCACGGCCGAAGGGATTGTCAGGGTGATCAAACCCGGGATTTTCCAGGAATATGCCCCGGGAAACCTTTTGCCTGATATAAAAACAACCTGTCTTTATGAAGTGGACAGGGGAAATCTCTGGATAGGGACCGGCGGCGGCGGGCTTATCCGGATGAAAAACGGGAAATTCACGGTTTATGGAGTCGAAGCCGGTGTGCCTGGTCCCATCATTAATTACCTTTATAAGGATAGGCAGAAGAATCTCTGGATAGGAACAGACGGGGGGGGACTGACCCGGATGAGTAATGGGATATTTAGTACCTTCCCCGGTGCGGATGGACTGGCCGGCGGCTATATCTATTCCATATATGAAGACCGGGAAGGCAGCCTCTGGGTAGGAACTCTCGACTGGGGACTGCACCAGTTAAAAGATAGTAAATTCACCACCTATACCACCAGTGAAGGCCTGGCCCATGATTACGTCTATTGTGTCCGTGAAAGCCGGGAAGGTGGTCTCTGGATCGGCACCAAACAGGGATTGAACCGGTGGAGAAACGGGAAAATGACCACGGTACCGGCCGACGGCCGGGGTTTATTAAACAACCCTGTTTTGTCCGTATATGAAGACCGGTCCGGGTATACCTGGATCGGCACCATAGGTGGTTTACACCGGTTCAAAGACGGCAAGCTGATGACGTTGACAAAAAAAGACGGTTTATCCGATAACAGTATAAATTGTATATATGAAGACCGGCAAGGCATTAAATGGATCGGCACGGAAAACGGTTTGAACCGGTTCGATAGTAACAGCGGCACATTTATTGTATTCACCGGCAAACATGGATTGTGCAGTAATTTCATCGAATTTATCTTTACGGACAGCCGGGGGAATCTCTGGATCGGCACGGATACCGGGCTTAACTGTCTAAGAGACGGGGGTGTTACTGTTTTTACCCCGTCATCCGGCAGCGAGAGCAACTATTTCCGATGTGCTTACGAGGACAAGCGGGGGACCCTCTGGTTCGGCAGTGACGACGGTCTTATCCGGCTCAAGCAAAAAGAAACCACCCTTTTTACTGTTCAAAGCGGTCTCATTGAAAACTATGTATATTCCATACTGGAGGATGAAAGCGGGTATCTCTGGCTGGCGGGCCGGGCCGGGATATCGCGGGTCAGGAAAAACGAGTTAGAGGATTTTGCCCGGGGGAAAATCCGCCAGGTTCGGCCGGATTGGTACAATGAAAAGGACGGGATGAAATCAGGGTGGTGTACCCATGCCGGTTGTAAAACCCGGGACGGCAAGTTCTGGTTCCCCACCGGCAGGGGGGTGACCATGATCGATCCCAATCATATCAAGCCTGATCCTCTTGTACCGGTCCCGATCATTGAAAAACTCATCGTAGATGGCGAAGTATTTACAATAAAAAGTTTTTTGGGGGGTCCAGGNNCCATGATCGATCCCAATCATATCAAGCCTGATCCTCCAGTGCCGGTCCCGATCATTGAAAAACTCATCGTAGACGGAGAAGTATTTACAATAAAAAGTTTTTTGGGGGGTCCAGGGGGGCGATTTTTCAAAAAAGCCCCCCTGGCCGCCGGAGGCATCCTGGAATTAGCCCCGGGGAAGAGGCGGTTGGAATTTTATTATACGGTATTGAGTTTTATCCATCCTGAAAAAATACGATTTAGATTAAAATTACTGGGTTATGACAGTGATTGGGTGGAAGTGGGAACCGCCCGCAGTACGATTTATACCGGTCTATCGCCGGGGCGGTACAGTTTCCGGGTGATTGCCTGTAATCCTGATGGTATATGGGATGAGACCGGTGCTTCTTTTTCTTTTTATATGCGGCCTTATTTTTACCAGACGGTCTGGTTTTATTTTTTGGTAGGAATGTTGGTATTATTGGGTGGATTTTCTTTTTACCGTTACAGGATCAGACACTTGAAAGCCAGGGAAAAGGAGTTGAATGAGCTGGTGCGGAGCCGCACCGTTCAATTGGAACAGCAATCCGGGAAACTCAAAGAGATGGACAAAATTAAATCCCGTTTTTTTGCCAACATTTCCCATGAATTCCGTACGCCGTTGACATTGATAATGGGGCCGTTGGAGCAGATGCTCACCGGTCCCCGGGGCGAGGATAGAGAGCAAAAAAAGAAAATGCGGTTAATGCTCCGTAATTCCCGGCGTTTGCTGGGCCTGATCAACCAGTTGTTGGCACTCTCCAAATTCGACAGCGGCACCATGAAACTGCAAGCGGCCCGGCAGAATATCGTGCCTTTTTTAAAGGGGGTGCTGCATTCTTTCGATTCACTGGCAGTGCAAAAGGAAGTTGAATTAATATTCAAAACCGAAGTGGAAGACATTCCTCTTTACTATGACACGGAGAAGATGGAAGAGGTTATTACCAACCTGCTCTCAAATGCCGTTAAATTTACACCCGCCGGGGGGAGGATAACCCTGGACGTCAAAGTCGAGAAAGCCCTATCGGGCACGGAAGGGCAGGAATACCTGGAGGTATCTGTTTCAGATACAGGGCCGGGGATTCCGCCGGAGAATCTGGTACATATATTCGATCGTTTTTACCAGGTGGACAGCACCTATGAGCATCATCGCCAGGGAACCGGCATTGGGCTGGCCATTGCCAGGGAAATCGTCGAGCTCCACCACGGCGTAATCGAAGCGGTCTCTCCCCGGGACGAAACCATGGGGACCCGGTTTGTGATTCGGCTGCCCATGGGCAAGGCCCATCTCAAACCCGAAGAGATCGTGGAATCACTCCCTGTTCCGCCAATAAACAAAAGTTTTTTGGGGGTCCGTACCGGCGGGGCGATTTTACAAAAAAGCCCCCTGGTCGCCGAAGGCATTAAGTCAACAGATGATGCAGAAGAATTCGGCAAAGAGCCGGAAGCCCATGAAAAAGACATTATCCTGGTGGTGGAAGACAGTCCCGATATGCGCGAGTACATCCGCGGG
>WVZO01000171.1:936-16461 GCA_011772425.1 Candidatus Aminicenantota bacterium | reverse complement strand
GGAACTGTCGTTGGCGGTAATTTGCCAGTCATTGCTGGGAAATGAAGCGGTAGAACTGGTATCCACGAACCGGATACGAAGATTGTTTTCCTTTAAGCGGATGGTGTCAAAACCGAAACTCTCGCCATTGACACAGTCAAACCCGACACAAATACTGCCGTCCACGATCAGGTCGTCGAGAATGACCTGGTCCTGGGTCCGGGAAATCCCATCCTGTTGGGTACTAGTAAGCACCACACCCCCAGGGGATTTGGATTCAGGTTCGCTAACCTCAGGAGTAACAATCATCCCATCCTTGACGGTAAAACCGCCGGATTGAGTCAGGGCCTTCCGGGGAAGAGCCCTTCTATCCTGTGTCCTGGCAATAAGAGTATCCTCATTAGAGCTCCGCACCCTGCGTTCAATATTAGGAACCAACGTTAGTTCATAGGTATAGGCACCGTCATCGGCACTTTCACCGAAAATGCTGGAAAGACCGACATAGGGGGTGACGCCGGAGTCAAACGTCTTGCGAAAAACCGAACCGTCCGGCCTGGCAATGGTCAGGACCAACTGGTAATAGTTTACTTTCGGCGCCCAGGAAATCCCGCCGGCACCGATCATTTCCTCGGCTATCGGCTTAAATACAGGCTCTTTACCAGCCTCTGCCCATATACCTGAAGTACCTAAAAAGACAAAAACCATTATCGCTACAACTGCTTTTGGTAAAAATCTCTTTGTTCTAATCATTGACCTATCTCCTTTTTAATGGTTTATGATGGACTCCATCACGCCTTATTCACTAATCAAAACGGGTATTTACGTGATGATTCCCTCTCCACGCGGAAACTGGCGCTTCTGAAGACCAAACATAAGCGAAACTAGGACTGTTACATTGAACAACCCTTATTATAGTAAGAAAAAATAAAATGTCAAGAGGAAAAAGGGATTTTTTTTGACTTTTTTCTTGCCTTTTTCCTTGCCTGGCACCTTTTATTTTTTCTTTATCTTCTCTATAAAATCTCATGGAACATAACCATTAGCTGCAAGGGGACTGCGGACTGCTGACGCCTGACGCAGTCCCCTTTTGCACGCTGTTAATCTATTTTTTTGAATTCCGGCTCGATGGTGATCTCTATGGTCTTTTGATCAACATCGCCCTCAGGTGTTGCTATAACAAACACCAACCTGTAGAGACCGACAAAACCCGCACCCGGATTCCAATAAAACCTCCCGGTTCTACGATCCAGGGTAGAACCGATGGGTAAAGGTCTGAATTTGCCGTCCACCGACAGATAACCCCGGATACTGGAGAAATGGTTACTCACCTGGAATTCCACATGCTCAAGTTCTTTAACCTTAATTTCCGGTGTATCGATTTCATCCTGCAGATCTTCAATGAAGTCATCATGGAGGTTTGGAGTATAGGCGGCTTCCGAATTTATTCGACTGGAAAAGGCACTGCTGAGGGAACTATCGCTGTTGAGAATAGTGAAGTACCTGCTGCCAATACCGGCCTTGTTTCCGGCATCGTCTTTCACCGACCAGGCTATGGTGTGAACACCGTTGGTATAGGCAGTGGTGTCCAAGTAGAAATAACCTACCGCACCGCTGCTGTTATTGTAACCCGGGAACTGGGTGGCGATATCTTTACGGTACTGGTTGTACACCGGGTTGCCCAGGGGTACGCCATCCACCCAGACAATGATGGTAGAGCCGTCAGTGGGAATTGTATTGGGCTGCGGTGTCAACGCCCAGCCAAAATTCACGAAATTCGAACCTTCAGCGGTTCCTCCCGGTGTGGGTGTATCAATGGAGCCGAATGGTTTTTGCGCATTGGCATTGTCGACGCTAATGGTCTTACTGCCCAGCTTGACAATATTCCCTTCTTTATCCGTGGCTTTGACAACCAACGTAAAGGTTCCGTTGCCCTGGTTGGGCAGTAAATGGGTCATCAGCAAATACCCCCACCCGGCCTGGTAATTTAACGGGTAATCCGGGTAAGTCTCTTCCATATCTGGCCGGGCACCGTCCACCAGGATGGCATCATCGAGGGCCTTAACGCCGCTGCCTTTTTTGCCCACCTGGGCCCAGTAAATCGTAACATTGGTGACCTCGATATCATCCAGGACCCAGCCGGTGATCGAGATATTGCCCGTCACTGCGGCGCCGTCTACCGGTGTCTCGAAAGAGCCGAAAGGTGGAGCCGTGGCTCCCTTTTTGTAGATGGTCAACCAGACATCCACCGTAACCGTGCCGTCGGGAGCATTGGGGTCCGTGATTGTTAAAGAACCAGAATAGGAGCCCGCGGCCATACCTTTTTGCGGATCCACGAATACGTTTACTAGATGCGGACCCGTACCCGATTGCGGTGAGGCGGAGAGCCAAACGGCATCCGTGGAGATACTCCAATTCAATATGCCTCCGCCTCTGTTGTCGATCAATAATGACTGGGCACCGGTAACCAGGTAACCGTTTTTGCCGTGGGGAACCGCATTGAAAATAAGCCGGTCACGGTTCGTAGAAAGCTCCGGCGCTCTAGACAGCGAGTTGTTCACGGTCACTGTGACCGATTCCTGGGAACTTTCATTGTTTTTATTGTATGCCACGGCTTTGATGGTATGGCTGCCGTCGATGTAAGCGGTGGTATCCCAATCGGCTTTAAAAGGTACCTTAGTGAGCTCAGCGATTTTAGTGCCGTCGATGTAAACCTCCACTTTGGCAATTGACTGGGAACCGGCCGTACCCTTGGCGTTAACCTTGATGGTCACTGTGCCGGATACTTCCTCTCCCGGGAGGGGTTGTACAATTTTGACCTTAACGTTTTTGCTGTTGGTGGTGAATTGAAATTCCTCGCCGTAAGCAGTACCGTATGAATTAGTGGCATAGGCCCTGACATAGTAGGTGGTTTTTTCGGTCAATTTGTTCATTGTACTGTTAAATGGACCGGGTCCGGAATCGTTAGTGGTGAAGTTATCGGCAAGCGTCGGGTTGGGTGAGGTGCTCCAACAGACGCCCCTGGCTGTGACCGGGGCAGCGCCTTCATCGGTTACATTACCACCGGATTTTGCCGTGTGGAAGGTTACTTTAGTCACCTGTGCAGTGGTTACAGTGGGTGGCAACGCACCGGTGAAAAAGGTCATGTCCGCACCATAGGCAGTTCCTGAACTGTTCTGGGCCACCACCCGGAAATGATACAGGTTATTGGGTACCAGAACGGTAATGTTGACACTTACCGCTGTATCGGCGGTACCGGTGACCGGGCTCTGGTCCGCGGTAACGATCCTGCCGTAACCGGTATCGGGGCCGAACTCGAAGGTGACCGTGGTACTGTTGTTATTGGCATTGACCAGGCCGTTCAAGGTGGCGCTGGTGCTCCCTATATTTGAAGCCGCCTGGGTGGTGGCTGTGGGCACTGCTGAAGCGGTGAAAAAGGTCCTGTCCGAGCCATAGGTGGTGCCAAAACTGTTCTGGGCCACCACCCGGTAATGATACGTGGTATTGCTGGTCAAACCGGTTAAGACCGCACTGACCGGTGTATTGCTGATCCCGGCAACCGGACTCTGGGCCGCGGTAACGCTAGAGCCGTAATTGGTATCAGTGCCGTATTGGAAGGTGACAGTGGTGCTGTCATTTTTGGCATTAACCGTCCCCTTCAGGGTGGCCCCGCTGCTGCTTACAGCAGTGGCTGCATCGGTGACGACAGTGGGGGCTATACCGAGGGTGGTAAAGCTCCTGTCCGCACCATAAACGGTATCGTTGACGTTTGTCGCCACTACCCGGTAATGATAGGTCGTATTGGGTGTTAGAGAGTTCAGGCGGTTGCTGACCGCGGTGTCGGTGCTGCCGGTGACCGGGCTCTGGTCTGCCGTTACCACTTTGCCGTAGCTGGTATCCAAACCATACTCAAAGGTCACCGTGGTACTGGCATTATTGGCATTCACCGTGCCGTTCAGGGTAACCGCGGTGGCAATTATCGAAGTAGCCGCATTGGTGACGGCTGTCGGGCTGCCCGCGGTAGTAAAGGTCATGTCAGCGCCAAAACTGGTGCCAAAGCCCTGGGCTCTCACCCGGTAATGATAGGTGGTATTGGGGGTCAGACCGGTAATGGTTTTGCTTACCGCGGTGGCGGAAGCACCGGTAACCGGACTTTGATCGGCAGTCACCGTGGTGCCGTAATTGGTCGTGGTACCGTACTGAAAGGTCACTGTAGTAGTAAAATTATTGGCATTCACCGTGCCGTTAAGAGTGGCGCCCACGGCTGACACAGAGGTTGCAGCACCGGTAGTGGCAGTGGGGGCGGTGGGTGCAGAGGTGAAAAAAGTCATATCGGCACCATAGGCGGTACCAAATGCATTTTGTGCCACCACCCGGTAATGGTAGGTGGTGCCGCTGGTCAGGCCGGTAATGGCCGTGCTGACACCCACGGAAAATTCATTGATCACCGGACTTTGATCGGCAACCACCGTGGTGCCGTAGTTGGTATCGGTCCCGTACTCAAAAGTTACGGTGGTACTTTGATTTTTGGAGCCAACAGTGCCGCTTAGAGTGGCCCCGGAGGTTCCCACTGACACAGCGGCATTGGTGACGGCCGTGGGGGCGTTGGGATCAGCCGCCCCGGTGGTAAATGTCATGTCCGCACCATAAGTCGTACCGCTTGCGTTCTGCCCCACAACGCGATAATGGTACGTTGTGCTGGCGCTGAGAAAGGTAAGGGTCTTGCTAACCGCTGTGTCAATAGTACCGCTGACCGGACTCTGATCAGCAGTCAACGTGGTTCCGTAGGCTGTAGTCAAACCATACTCAAAAGTCACGGTAGTACTTTCATTATTGGCATTCACCGTGCCGTTTAGAGTGGCCCCGGAGGTTCCCACTGCCGAAGCGGCTTCGGTGGTGACCGCAGGGCCAGGTCCTGTAGTGAAGGTCATGTTCGCACCATAGGTAGTACCGCCGGCGTTGACCGCCACCACCCGGTAATGATACGTCGTGTTGGCAGTTAGAGTGGTAACAGATGCGTTAACCGCTGTGTTTGTGGAACCGGTAACCGTTCTGGGGGTTGCATTGACGGTTCGGTCATAGTCGGTGGAGGTGCCGTACTCGAACGTCACGTTGGTACTGTCACCATTGGCATTCACCGTGCCGTTTAAGGTGGCGCTGGTAGAGCCTACCCCGGAAGCCGCATCAGTGGCGGCAGTCGGTGCAGTGGCCCCGGTAGTAAAGGTCATGTCCGCACCATAGGTGGTGCCGCCGGCGTTGACCGCTACCACCCGGTAATGATAGGTGATGCCGTTAGTCAAACCGGTAATGGCTTTGCTCACCGCCGTATCGGTTGAACCGGTCACCGGGCTCTGGTCCGCGGTAACCATGGTGCCGTAGCTGGTATCAACACCATACTGGAAGGTCACGGTGGTACTACCATCATTGGCATTCACCGTGCCGTTTAAGGTGGCACCCGTCGTTCCTATGGACGAAGCTGCATTTGTGACAGCGGTAGGAGGGAGGGGCAACGTGGTGAAGGTCATGTCCGCGCCATTGGCGCTGCCGTTGGCATTGGTGGCCACCACCCGGTAATGATAGGTGGTGTTGGGTGCAACATCCTCGATGATTGCGCTTACAGCCGTGTCGACATTACTGGTCACCGGACTTTGATCCGCGGTGACTGTTCTGCCGTAGTTGGTGTCCAACCCATACTCGAAGGTGACCGTGGTCTGCGAATTACCAGCATTCACCGTGCCGTTTAAAGTGGCAGTATCGCTGCCCACCGCGGTGGCCGCATTGGTGACCGCTGTCGGGGCCGTTCCCACCGTACCGATGGTAAAGGTCATATCCTGACCGTAGCTGGTACCGTTAACATTTTGTGCCTTTATCCGGTAATGGTAGGTGGTATTATTGGCAAGCTGGGTCAACACTGCGAATTCCGTTATGTTTGCATTGGGATCAGGAAAGTTAATCGGATCAATCGGAGTTATACTCCCGGGGACCGTGTTACCGTAATTGGTGTTCGTACCCCATTCGAACCACACCGTTGTAACATAACCACCGGCTCTTACCGTGCCGTTTAACGTGGCAGTATCGGCCCCTATTGCCGTTGCCGGATTGGTCTGGACATTGGGAGGGAAGTCCAGCGTGGTGAAGGTCATGTCCGCACCATAGGTGGTGCCGCTGGCATTGGTGGCCTTTACACGGTAATGATAGGTGGTGTTGGGCGAAAGCTCGTAAATGACTACACTTACCGCCGTGTCGGCAGTGCCGGTCACCGGGCTCTGGTCCGCGGGCCAGGTGCTGCCATAGTTGGTGTCCAACCCATACTCGAAGGTCACCGTGGTGGTCTCACCATTGGCATTCACTGTGCCGTTCAGGGTGGCTTCCGACATAGTTATACCAGATGCCGCTCCTGTGGTGGCGGAGGGCCCCGATTGGCCCATTACATGCAAACCGGAAACAATCAAAAATATTGCTAAAATACATTGGAGAAACATTCTTCCAGTCTTTGTATTACTCATTATGTCCTCCTTCGCTTTATTCTTTTATTTTGAATGTAACTCTTAACTCTCGATTCTAAAATACCTACCTGCGACTTTCCGCATGGGACATTTTAACAGGTAGAACATACCTTCAATCATCCATGGCTGGTTAAGCCATGACTAGACTAATTTGGTTGCATTTGTCAACACGAATAATTTAGTGACTTTTGAAGGGGCTGAAAATTAAAGAATTGATACCGCTCCATTTCTTTCGGAAGTTGAGATCAAGTAAATATTCGTCTTTTGGCAATTAGGACGATCAGCTTTAAAGTAACAATATAATATATTTTACATCGATTGTCAAGTGTTTTGATCGATTTTTTTCGAAGAAAAATAATCAGAACTTAGTTCGCTTCGCTCACAATTGATTGTGCGTGTCGCGTGTCCGTAAGGAGCACGCAGACAGGGAATATTGTCCCGAATGCCTGCCATTTTCCACCAGTTCTACTACCCTATCCATGATGAAATAAAGTACCTGGCACCTTCGATTCTAGGTCTATGGAAGGATTATCAAACAGCGGCACCCCTCTTTTAACGAATATTATTTTTTTGAATTTAGATATGAAAAAAAGATTGACTTCAGGTAAATTTTGGGGTATAAATTCTGTTTGATGATTAAAAAAACAAAAAATCCCATCCCTGTAAAGAGGAGGTATTGAATGGACTTAGCATCCAAAAACAAATGTGAAGGAATTACCAGGGATAAAAAACCATTCCCTGGTCTTCCGGTTTTACTTTTATGGATATGCTTTTTTATCCTGTTTGTGCCCAATCCTGACCTCTATTCGGAGGGAAAAGAAAATCTTCATTATACCTCACTCGATTTTAAAAAAGTCCTTGAAATCACTGAAACTGAGGATACGGATTTCTATTTCAAATACGCGAAGAATATCGATGCGGATGTGGATGGAAACATATATGTATTGGACAGCAATCGAATTCTAAAGTTCTCAAAGGATGGCAATTTCGCAAGAAATATGGTCAAAGTAGGCAAGGGACCCGGCGAGGTGACCTATATTTCAGATTTTTACCTGGAAAACCGCAACATCATTATTCATAGTAATTATCCCTCCAAAATAATCTGGCTGGACAAGGATGGAAAATTACTAAAGGAGTTTCGAATTAATAAGAGAGATTATCTGGACTTCATCCAATACTATAATGACACTTATTTTTTTTATAAGTTCGAATTCCCAATGGTTCAGTCGGATGGTAAATTCATGGACATCGAACATATAATAATGGCGGTTTCACCGGACGGCAAAGACGTATCAAAAATTTGGACCTTTCCTATAAAAGCATATTTTATTAGGATTGGGGGGTCTGCAGGATCGATGGATAACGACGCGAAGCTGAATTTCGGGATAACAGGCGACCGGTATCTTTTTGTTTCCCATACCGCTGAATATAAAATAAAATGCTTTGATCTTAAAGAAGGGAAAATGATTAAAGAATTCGGAGTCGATTATGAAAGAAAGAAGATTCCCGGGGAAATGAAGGACAGGTACAAAGGGGGAAAGCTTACTCTTAACAATAAAACCTTTCGCAGACCCCAGCAAATATATTTTTCCGATATAGAAAAGCTACTCATTCACGATAAACATGTATGGGCAGTGACCTCTACTGTGGATAAAGAGAAAGGCAGGCGGGTGGATGTTTACAATTTCAACGGGGATTACCTGCACACCTTTTATATGCTTCTGCCAGGGCAAAAAGATATATATAAATTCAAATACCGTATAAGAGTTCAGTATCTTTATTTAATCGATGAACTTGAAGAAGGCATGGTGAATATATTTAAATATAAAATCGGGAAAGAATCTTAAGCACCAGTCAATCTTGCCTTGAAAAAGCGAAAAATGAAAGAGAGACCAGTCGAAAAAATAATGGAGGTTTGTTATGCCTGGAAAAAATAGCATCTTAATAATTCCTTTAGTGCTTTTTATTTTGATTTTCAGTCTAAGTACCAGGATGGGTGCAGCCCAAAAACTTTTCAAAGAAATTGAACGAATAGAATTAAAGTTAGATGATGTGGTTTTCGCATCTATAAGTGATGTTGTATCGGTTAGTGACGGCTTTGTATTAATTATCAAGGAATCCAGATTTGGAGACACATATGCTCTCTTAAAACTTTCAAAAAGTGGGGAGCCTATTTGTAAATATGACAAAAGAGGAAATGGCCCTGGAGAAATCAGGAGTATTGACAGAATAGCCGTTAAGAAAAAATCGATTCTTGTAGCTGAAAGCTTTGCACCATATATACATGAATATTCCCATAATCTTGAATTCATAAAAGACCACAGGATAAAAAAAGGCGGAGAAATAATCCTTTTAGGAAAATTTATTGGAATTTGGTCAAGGAATTTCATAACAGAGGATAAAAAAGACAAAATCTACATGCTCGCATTGTACGACAAAGATACCCTTAAATTCCAACGATATGCATTCGAGGTTAAAGAAGTCCCGGATTTTGTTTATACGTGGGGAGGGATGTGTAAGGTTGATAATAATAGTTATGCCGGAGTATACGCAACCACATATCAAATTCACCTGTTTGACAAAAATTTACAGCATGAGAAGAGACTTATAACTATAGTTCCAAAGTATATAAAAAAATATTATCCATATAAAGGAGATCCTCAGACATTTGACCAGACCTCGCAAAAGTGGATGGAATCATGGTCGAAGATGGAATCGATCGACTATGTAGATAATAAGTTTATCCTGGGATACATGCAAGGCAAAAATAGTTACTTTGATATAATCGATAACGTTGGTAATATCTTGTATTCACAATATAAAGTTGACAAGAAATGGATTGTATTCACAGATAATTCCCATGTTTGGTGGCTGGAAAAAGTTGAAGATAATGAGGATGTGAAATATTTCTTGATTAAATCCAGGCTCAATTTGGAGCATTACAAATGAAACACCGCACACGAAAAGGGAGTATTTTCTTACCTGGCACCTATTTAAAATACAACCTTTTGGGAAAAGTACAACTTTAGTTGTACACTTTTTTGGTTTTTTTTCAACCCAAAACTAGGACTTATGGAGGATTGAAAAATTTTTCTTGTGATGTAAAATATTATATGATGCTTGAAAAGAATCTAAATTTAGTAGGTAAACACAATGAGGATAAAAAAATCCTGCTTAAGACAACAGCGATGTCCCAGGTAACATTTTTGGTGATTAGTGACGTGCCTGTACAGATTGACGTTTTTAACCTGGCGACCGATAAAATTGCAAAAAAGGAAGTGCAACCATGAAACTTGTGAGAATAAATAACAAGGGTGAGAAAAGTGAAAAACTATAAAAGCTCACATTACAATCATTTTATCTACCTTGAAGATGAAAACACTTATTTGATCTACAATTCCATAAGTAATGGCCTGGCAAAGCTGGAACCCGAAGTGTTTAATCTTCTTAATTCCGGCAAAGAGGGAATTGCAAAACTTGAGGGAGATCAATCAAAAAAAGATATGATTGATCAATTGCATAAGGGTAACATAATCATAGACAGCGATTTTGATGAAATTGAATTTCTAAGAACCCGGTTTAATATGGGCAAATTCGGGCAAAAAAACTTATTTTTAACAATAATCCCCACGAACGATTGCAATCTAGATTGTTTGTACTGCTATGAAGGCAATCGTGCCCATAAATACCCTTACGACGTTCTTGAAGAAGATATCTTTAAATTCACAGCAGAAAGAATAAAAAGTATCGGCTATAAAAGTCTTCATGTTACCTGGTACGGTGGCGAGCCGCTGCTCAACAAGGAATTCATCTTTTCATTATCGAAGAAATTAATGCGCTTATGCAAAGATCAAAAACTGAATTACGGTGCAATGATTGTCACCAATGGCACGCTTCTCAATAAAACCACAGCAGAATCTCTTAAGCGTTACAAGATTGGATATGTGCAAATTACAATAGATGGGCCCCAGGAGATCCATGATCAGCGGAGACCCGTTAAAAACAGCAAAAAGAGCTCTTATCATACAATCGTGAGAAATGTTGAGTGGGTGCTGGGGATTATTCCCATCCAGATACGAGTCAATGTCGATAAAACCAATTTCTCAAACACGGTGCAATTGCTTGAAACACTTGAAAAAAAAGGTTTTTTAGAAAGGCCCCGTGATATTTCTATTTACCTGGGTTATACCAGGGAATGGACATACAAATGCAGCAATATTTTGCCCGTGTGTTTCTCAATGAAAGAATTCTCGGAAGCAGAGCTTGAATTCCAGAAATCGCTAATCGCAAGGGGATTCAATGTGTCAAATATTTACCCGAATCCACAGGCTATTTGTGTAGCTGTTACTCCAAATGGTTTTGTGATCGAACCCGGGGGTGAAATACATAAATGCTGGTCAGATGTTGGCATCCAGGAAGCATATCTTGGCAATGTAAGAGAACCATTGGAGCTAAATGGGAAGCTGCTCAAGTGGCTTAGCTATGATCCATTATCTCAATCCCCGGGATGCAGGGAATGTAAATTTTTCCCCATATGCGGCGGTGGCTGCCCGTATGTCTTTATCAAGCAAAGGGAAAAATTGATGTCTGACAAAAACTATAATTGTACACCCTGGAAAATATTGCTGAAAGAGAAAATACGGTTGTTTTTAGAAGCAAAAGCAAAAGAAGTATCAAAAAAAACAAAAAACAAATAAAGGAGGGTAATCATGGAATGGATAGTCAATCCCATCGATGGTCTTTATGGTTTAGTGATTCCATTAGCCGCTGGTTGCTGTCATGATAGAACATATGCAGGCCCATGTCGTTTGTATGCAAGCTGCAGTGGAACAGCAACTCTTGTTGTTTCTTTACCAGACACGACAATACCGCAAATATGATTTTATCATGACCGTTATCAAAGGAATTAAACCAACAAAAAAATCCAAATTAATGGAGGTAAACAATGAAGTGGATAATGGAACCATTAAATGGTTTTAAAACAATTAGTTTTATTGAGGCAGCAGAACCGTGTCCTAAGACCTGGCTTCAATGCAGTTGTACCCCAGGCTTAATAAGTTGCCACGTAAATTGCACAACTCAAGGAGCACTTCAGTAGACCCAATCAAATGTTTAACGAAAATCAATCTATGAGGAGGGGAGGATCCCCTCCTCACTCTTTACTTTAGCAAGATACAAGAAAGAAACATTGAAAAAAAAATTAAAGAAAAGAGGTTATAAAAAATGAAAAATAACAAGCTGCATATAATGGTTGCGACAACTATCCTTATGATTCTGATTCATTTTCCAATTAGAGGAGAAAAAAAAACCATGACTTCAAAAACAGGCTTAAATTTCTCGATCTTTTCCCTGGAATTAAAAGAGACAGCAAAAACAGGAATGATCCCGGAAGATAGAATTACAACCTATCAACTCAAACCCGGAGGAAAAAAGGGCACCTTAAACGATAAAATCAAAAACATAAAACTTGAGAGTAACGGTAAATTCGGAAAATTTTCAAAAGAATGGCTCGAAAAAACCCTCTGGTCAGCCAATGACTTCTTGATCAAACTAACAGTGGAAGAGGAACAGGAATGCCCATCCTCTCTCAAAGGAAAGATTTCATTTTATAATACTCGAAAAAATGTCGATTATGCCTGCGATTTTCAATTTGTTGATGTCAATGAAAACACGCTCTTGTGGTATATAAGGGATAAGAAAAAACTGGTGTTGCTGGCGCTACAGGGAGAAGAAACAGGAGAGATATATCATACGGAGAGCAGGTTTGGAAAATTTACCGTCTATTCGCTGGATATGAATTGGACACCGGAACGTCTGTCTGCGGATAAGATACTTTTCAATAAGGCTAAAGCCGTCATCCATACAGAAAAAGGCGACCTGGTGCTCAGGGGAGAAAAAATTCTCTATTCGAAAAAAGATAACCTTCTAACCGGTTACAGTGCCACTATAATAGATTTGCCGGGAAAGAAGCACGGGAAAAACAATACCATCAACGTATTCCTGGAAAAACCACTTGAATTCAAAATAGAGTAGATGTATGATGGGTAATGAAAAAGTCGATCAAAAATTGACCGGGAAATCGCTCAAGTTGCTCCTGCGGTTTGCCAGGTATTTTAAACGATTTAAACTTTTAATCTTCACCGGGTTTATCTGCCTGGTGATTCATTTATTATTGACTCTTATCCAACCGATTATCTCCAAATTGATTATCGATAAAGCTCTCATACAGGGAGATATCAAATTGCTCAATCTTTTGGGAATCCTTTTCATTACAGCAGCGGTTTTCTCTTACCTTATCTCATCGCTGAGGCAGTACATTTTCTTATATATACAACAAAAAGTGATTCTCAATGTCAGGAAGGATTTAACCGGGCATATTTTGAACCTGCCGTTATCCTTTCATAACTATCAGAATCCCGGATATCTCATGGCCAGGGTGGACAGCGATGTGGGGAATTTGTCGGGAGTGATGACGGACAGGTACATTGAAAGTTTGCTTGACCTTCTCATGCTGTTGACTGCTTCTTTTATCTTATTTATCCTGAGCTGGAAACTGGCATTATTCTCTTTATTGCTTCTTCCCTTTTTTCTTGTTGCTGTGAGGTATTTTAGTGAAAAAGCCAAGCGATTAAGTGCCGATATGCAAGAATCCCATGCACTTACCGCTTCAAGTTTACAGGAGATTTTTTCTTCAGTATTTACCATTCGAATCTTCAATAAAGAAAAAAAAGAAATCAATGGTTTTGTATCTCGAATGATACACTATCTAAGTACAAACCTGAAAATGGTACGTTTGAATCTTTTTTCCAATTTGACCATGGGAATTATTGCAACTCTTGCCCCCTTAATCGTCATCTGGTACGGCGGCTACCAGGTAATAAAAGGCGAGATAACCATTGGTACCCTTTTTGCCTTTAATATGTACCTTGTTTACATGTTTAACCCGGTGAGGAAAATTTACGGCACGATTCAATCTTTATCTATATCCATGGCATCCCTTGAGAGAATTTTTCAAATTTTTGATGTTCCCCCGGAGAATATTTCCCCGGTTACAGCAGAGACCCATTCTAGAAAGTCTTTAAGCGGTTCCATTGCGTTTAAGGACTTAAATTTTTCGTATATTAAAGACAAACCCGTATTAAAAGGAATATCCTTTGAAGTTAAACAGGATCAAATTGCAGCGTTGGTTGGTCCCAGCGGGGCTGGAAAAACCACTGTTTTTAATTTGCTGCTGCGATTGTACCAGGATTTTAACGGACATATATTAATCGATGGTATCGATATCAGGGAAATGGATGTAAAATTAATCCGGCGGTCTATTCGCCTGGTTCCCCAAGAACCGTTTCTGTTTAACCGTACGATATTTGAGAATATCGCTTTCGGAGGGATCGGCTCATCCAGGGAAGATGTCGTCAATGCTGCCAAAATTGCCATGGCGGATGAATTTATCGAACGGTTACACAATGGCTATGATACCATCATTGGACAGAGAGGGGCTGCATTATCAGGGGGCGAAAAGCAGCGAATTTCACTGGCCAGAGCCCTGGTGGCAAATCCAAAGATTTTACTGTTGGATGAAGCCACTGCTTTCCTGGACTCCAAAACAGAAAGCCTTGTACAGGAAGCCATCAATAATGCGTTAAAAGACCGTACATGTATGATTATTGCCCATCGTCTCACCACCGTGATGAATGCCCGACAAATCATCGTTTTAAATAATGGGCAAATAGAAGATATAGGCACCCATGACGAACTTTACTCAAACTGTCGATTGTATCAAGAACTTTGTCGTAAACAATTTAAAAGGATTTCAAAAAATGAACCCTTATAATTGGTTGAAGAAAAGGAGGTAAAGTGATTATGAAAAGAGATTTTGCATTGATTTTAATCATCGTTCTTCTCTCGTTTGATTTGTTTTGCCATAAGATTATTAATAATCCCGAAAAACCCTCAAAGCAAGATTCCGGCAGGCAAGTATCTCTAAAAATAGACAAAATAATCGTTGATGACGGAGAAAATTTTTATTTTACCTGGCCTGCCAATGTTAAAGAGGCAGCGGATGGGTGCTTCTATGCACTTGATAAAGATCAGTTCCTTAAATTTGATACCACTGGAAAATTTGTTAAGAATTTGATGAAAAAAGGTCAGGGCGCAGGGGAACTGGTAAATATATCCAATTATTTGCTTTCAGTTGAAAATGAGATTGTTATTCATAATACTTACCCGAATAAAATAATTAAGATCGATGCCAATGGAAAGCTGCTTATTGAGAAACGCATTTACACCAATAAGTATATGACCCTTTTTCACCAGGACCGGGATAGATATTTTTTCTTGAACCGGGAAGTTGAAAATACCAAAGGAAAAGCAAAAATGGTTGAAGTTGATCTACAAATACTATCAGTACTGAAACGCGATCATACCATAGAAAAGAAGTTCTCATTCTCTATGATAAACTTTGCTTTTAGGGCAGAGGGAGTCTTTGCAATTATCAGGACAACACCATTTTTAATATGTCCGTTCAGGGAAAACTTATTCTTTATTTCTCACACGCCGGAATATGGAATCAAACTTATCGACCTGGATTCCAGTAAAATATTCTTTGAGTTCAAACGTGACTACAAAAGGGTTAGGGTAACGGAAGAAAACAAAAAGTATTTACCTCCTGGTCACTTTACAATCGCTGGTAAATTGCAAAAACCGCCTACCCCAAAATACTTAAACGATATTCAAAGCATTCATTTCATCAATGATAGACTATGGGTATTTACTTCTACAGTTGATAAAGAAAAAGGAGTGCTGGTGGATGTCTTTGATGAAAACGGTAAATATGTTGACTGCTTTTATTTAAAATTCCAGTATAAGGATTCCAATCATAAGCTTCAGCAGAATCAATTGACCGTTGTGAAAAACGCTCTTTACCTGGTGGAACAAAATGAGGCGGGTAATTGGATGATTACAAAATATATAATTCCACCGGGGAAATGATCTCTGAAGTACGGTGTTATTCCTGACTATTGCGCTTAATTAGCACCCTTAAAAT
>WVZO01000171.1:0-919 GCA_011772425.1 Candidatus Aminicenantota bacterium | reverse complement strand
CTTCTTTTTGAAGAATACTGCGGAAATGACCCAGGACCATATATTGAACCACCGGCGACCGCTCCAATCATTCTGTTTTGTGGAATTTTATATCCCGTTCAATCTCCTCTTGTTCCTTCTGGAAAAATCGCCGGAATTGTACCACTATAAAATACTGGACAATAGGGGAACGCTCAAAATACCACAAAAATTTCTCAACTTCCGCATTCTTGGCTGCAAAATCGGTTGCACTTTTTTTAAACCGTTTTCAATGCCAATGAACATCTCCCCCTTGCCATATAATAAATAGTATAAATTGACTTCAAACTCCCTGACCATGTTATAGATAAAATCATGACCGGGCTTGGTTTACTTGCCCGGCGACTTTTTTCGGCGACTTTTTTTTATACCCATTTTTGCAGGTAAGTAAAGCCTTTTTGCTATGTGAATGACGTTTATTTGACTGTCGCTTTTTTCCTCCTATTTAAATTCTTTTATTTTGATCCGTTCCAATAAAACATGCTCTCTTTCGTTGTCAAACCTGAGCCCATAAAAAGTATAACCTTTATGATGTGCAAGTCTTGGATACCACCGAACTGGAAATTTTATCCGTCGCTTGAGTTGATAATTATTGGATAGATTAAACACATCGCAAAAAAATTGATTATCTTTCTTATAAAAATATAACAGTTCGTCTTTGAGCTTTGCCAGCAAAACAGATCTATCCTTATAATACATAAATTTTCTTCCCATGCGTTCCTGTTCTTCTCCTGAAAAAAAGAATTTTTTGGCTTTAATCTCAACTAGCAATTTCTCATCTTTATAATATCTCAAATCATAGCGATTCCTGAATGATACCCATATTCCATTTTCTTCAGGTATATAAAGGGTATTACTAATATAATCAAATAAGAGTATTTTCATGTTTTCCTTCGCACTT
>WVZO01000373.1:30596-39384 GCA_011772425.1 Candidatus Aminicenantota bacterium | reverse complement strand
CTCCTTTTCCTGAACTGCTTCTGAATCTGCTGCCGGCATTGCTTTGCTTTGCACGTCCATGCAGCCTTTAAAAAATAACGCTGAGACAACAATCAAACTGATAATTAAACCACTCATAAAGATTTTCTTTTTCATATTAACCCCTTATTGAGCCACGAAGGCACAAAGACACAAAGAAAAAAAGTTTTTTTATTTGCATAAGGAGATATTATACTCATTGTGAAAAATTTTTCAAATGGTTCTAATTTTTTTTGCCGCGAAGAGCGCGAAGAAACACGAAGAAGATCTGATAATTAAACCATTTTCTGTTATATTTCAAGTATATTGGTGAAAAAATTTATCCTTCTTTGAAATTGTTCCACAATTTTTCAAATTCTTGGGAATAAGCAGAAACCACCAGTTTGTTATCGGTTAATAAAACATTCTCCTGGTTGTGCACCGCCGCACTATGGGTCCAATTGTAACTACCGGTCAATACCCGCTGCCGATCAAATATAGCAAATTTGTGGTGCATGTGGTGCGGCGAATGGTCCACACGAACTTCTATCCCTGCTTCTTCTATTGTCTCGATGTCCGAGCCGTAATCATGAACTTTCTCATCATCGGTAATAATCCGCACCTTTACCCTCCTTTTGTGACAATTAAGGATTTCCCCTGTAATCCAGTCATCACTGATGGTAAATACACAAATATCAAGGGAAGAAAGGGCTTGCGTTAATTGGTCTACTATTGCGTGGCGGCACTGCTCACCGGGGCTGAAATAAACCGCACTGTCCTGGTCGTAATAGTGAACCAGGAGCTTATTGGCTGTTTCCAGCCAATCAATCACTGCTTGATTATCATGCCCCTGGATTCCCTGCCGGGCCAGGTCAAATATTTTACCCCTTAAAAAATCCCGCTGCTCTTTTTTAAGAGAAAAATCCTGCTCTAACAATTGCGTAACCGCTTTTTTTTCTGACCGGCTGAAGGTTTTATCCTCAAGGGTTTTTTGAAAGATTTGAATTAACGCTTGTAATTTTAATTGTGATTGTGCCATAAAGCACTCTATCAGATAACGGTTTTCCTGTCAATAATAGTTTTACCAGACCCGGAAATTTTAGCCACGAAGGAACACGAAGGAACACGAAGAGAAAAAATTAAGAAGGTCAGAGGGCAGACGTTCATTAGTAAGAAAAAAGCCAATGGTAATGATTCTAATGGGTACGATGAGTGAAGCACCGTAACACAGGCTGACCGTGTATGAAAAGTTTTTGGAAGTCCAGAAACCTTTTTTCAAAAAGGTTTCTGGCCGCCGGAGGCAAGAGTTCTAATAAGTAGTTCAGGATGGGCATGTTTAAAGTTTTTTTAGTTTTTATGTCCATCCTGTAGATAAAAATATGGGTTATTAGATCCGCACGGAGGGCAGAAGTTTTTTCAGAGTGCCCGTGCGGTACGAGAGTTCTTGTATAAAGGTTCATAAACTATTCAACTTTCCTGATTCGACTTGACTGCTATATATTTTTGTTTTGGAGGACAGGCCAGTTTCACTTAAAACCTGGAGGTTCGAGAAGTTGCAATTTTAGCTCTAATCAGGTAATATTATACCATTATCTAAAAGGTCAAATGAGAGCAATGAATATAAATGAACTGGAAAATTTGATTAAAATTGGTGAAGGGCTTACCCTGGAATTTAAAAAGAGTCCCGGTTCCAATATTGGCAGAGAAATATGCGCCTTTGCCAATGCTAAAGGCGGTAGGATTATCCTGGGAGTTGATGATAACGGAAGGATTGTCGGTGTAAACAATCACAACAAGCTAAAATCTGAAATGCAAACTACAGCCAGGAACATTGAACCGCCTTTACTGCTGGATATTGAAACGGTCAATGATATCCTGGTTGTAAAAATTCCCGAAGGTAAAAATAAACCTTATTCTGTAAACGGGAGGTTTTATATACGTGAAGGCGCCAATACCCAACAATTGAATCGTGATGAGATCAGGGAGTTTTTTTATAAAGAAGGGCTTGTTTTTTTTGACGATAGGCTGAATAACAAATTTAATCTTGAAAAGGATTTTTCCGAATTCAGGTTCCAGAGATTTAAACGACTGGCAGATATCCCGGATGGCCTGGATAAATACGACATACTCAGGAACCTGGAGATTGTAAAAGACAGCCGCATTACAAATGCAGGGATTCTCCTGTTTGGTGAAAAAGTTACACGGTTTATACGAAGTGCTACAATTACGTGTGCGCTGTTCCAGGGAACCACAAAATACAGGATCCTGGACAGTAAAGAGTTTGACGAAGATATCTACACCAATTATGATAATGCGATGAATTACCTGGTTTCTCATCTGAATACGGAATACATTATCAGGGGTGGTCCAAGGGAAGAAAAACTGGAATTGCCAGAGGATGCGCTCAGGGAAGCTATTATAAATGCTATTGCTCATAGGGATTATCGATCACCTGCCAATATCCAGGTTTATATATTTAAAGACAGGGTTGAGGTTGTTAATCCCGGTGGGCTTGTTCCAGGACTCAAATTGGAAGAACTGGGAAAACGAAGTCTGCCCAGGAATCCCCTTCTTTTTGACCTGATGCACAGGATAGAAATGGTAGAAAAAATCGGTTCAGGATTTTTCCGTATCAGAAGGGCTTTGTCCGGGTATGGAATGGGTGAACCCATTCTTGACGTCAATGAGAATTGGTTCAATATCACGTTTAAACGAATTGACCTGGAAAAAGGCGCTGAGGCACCCCTGGAAAAGGCGGTGGAAGCCTCTATAAATGCAACTGTAAGTGCCCCTATAAATTTAACCGGATTTCAACAGGAAATTTTAAATAGCATGAAAGATAATTTTCATATCACCTATAGTGAGATGGAAACCGCATTAAAAAAGGATAGAACAACAATTATAAGAAATGTTAAACAATTACGAGATATGAATCTAATTGAACGAGTCGGTTCTGACAAAGACGGTTATTGGAAGGTGCATTGGAATGCATTAGGAAATAAGCCTATAAATGCATATTCAGATAAGCCTATAAAACTCTCTAAACTGCAGATGATGATTCTTGAACATATAAAAACCAATCCCCATATAACATATGATGAATTGGCGAAGTCGCTTAAAAAGGGAAGAGATACGATAAGATTGAATGTTAATAAATTAAAAGAAATGAATATTATCGATCGAATTGGTTCAAGAAGAACGGGCCATTGGATGGTAAAAACGGATGCTCTGTAAATAAGCCTATAAATGCACCTGTAAATGCCTCTATAAACCATAAATGCAACTGTAAATAAGCCTATAATGCCACTGTAAATAAGCCTATAAATGCACCTGTAAATGCCCCTATAATGCACCTGTAAATGCCCCTATAAACCATAAATGCAACTGTAAATAAGCCTATAATGCCACTGTAAATAAGCCTATAAATCCGCCTATAAATGACTCGATTATAAAAGAATTTTTTTGCCTATCTCCGTTTTTTCTTAATTGTTGAATTTTCCTTCAAAATACCCAAATTCTTTATCCACTAATAAAGCCCTATCCAAAAAGCAGTTAAATTCTTCGCATGCGATTTCCGGCAGCAATACACATGAATAACATGCAGCCATATTTAAACCACCAATTCCTTGTTCTTCCGAATTGTAACACACTGGATCAGAAGCACAATCCTTTGCCCTGAATAAAGCGGATTTCATCAGTTTTTCAATCTGAGTAGGATGTGCCTGGGAGATTAAACCTCCGTAGCTACCTTCCGCACCAGCCACCGTATAGATTAAAACTCCTTGCATCTTGTCTCCATCAACGAATAACCTTTCATTCAAGGAGGTTGCCGGGTATCCCACCAGGAATTCAAATTCCTTTATCAATAAATGCGATAAGGTATGAATTAACATAAACTTCGCCAGGTATTTGAGGTTGTTAAATCTATTTTTAACAATATAGCTATTCTGTTGACTGTTTTCCTGTATTTTTTTTATTCTTTCCCTATAACTCTCATTATCTCTGCGGCATACTTCAAACCATCTTTCCAATTTACCAGGATCAAAGCTTATAAATATACCCTCGCCATAGCTCTCTATTGCCGGTAGATATTCGGTTTTCTTTCCCCATTTCGACGTGTACTTGAATTTGATTTGATTGCTTTCTTCATTATTTTTTAAAAACAAATCTTTATCATAAGGCTCCTGTCGGGTATAGGCTGTCTGGACGGTTACTAATTTAATTCTCTTCAACTTCAGCAGGTGACCGATACCATATTTCTTTAAAAGGCTTATATCCTGGCTTTCAA
Organism: Candidatus Aminicenantota bacterium; assembly: GCA_011772425.1. GTDB lineage: Bacteria > Acidobacteriota > Aminicenantia > UBA2199 > UBA2199 > JAKAGC01. The sequence continues at coordinate 35,099 of WVZO01000373.1, read as the reverse complement.
TGGAAAAATCATTTGAATCTTTTTCTCCTGTCATTTGGGGATTTATAAGGAAGTTGTATTCTTTCTTTCTATACAATATTTCAGGTTCGAAGTCATTTTCTCTTTCTGATTTGATGAATATCTCTATCGTCTCCAGGGTATATTTTTTCCTCAACGCTTTAAAGCAAAAAGCGGCATCCTCCCCATCACTTATCCATTCTTTTATTGCATCTTTATCTCTTTCTTCTATTTCCCTGGTGGGCAAAAAAATACTGTTAATTATTAGTGGATAATAAACACTGGTGCTGCTTCGGATAACCGGTTTATACAGCTCCACCCCAACTCTAAGAGAAAACAAACCCTCTAATGTATTATATTTTTTACAGTTTTCACATTTGATCCTTACTCCTATTAAATCGGCAAATTTGGATGACCTGATGTATCTCAAATCCGGATTATCACAACAAGGATTCTCCAGGTCCAACCAAATCGATCGATAAGTTCCATCCTCCTCTCTAACACTTTTTTCAGCGCCAGGCCATTTATCCCAGGGAATATCTCTAATATTGCCGTGAGGAGAGGTCATAATAAATCTCACTTGTTCTAATTCATAATGCCGGAAGAATGGTTTCCTTTTCCCAGATTTTCTCTTCTTTTGCAGTTTTTTTTCGTAACAGGAAAAGCATTTGGGTTTAATAAATTGAAACAAGTATTCCTTTACATCATATTTTTCCTTAGTCTCTTTCCAGAGATGCCACCATACATACAGGGTTTTAAACCTTTTACATTGGGGACAATACCACCATTGAGGAAAATATTCCGCACTAATTAAAAAACATTTTTTCTCGGCAGGTTCTTGTCTGTTATTACGATTGGCGGTATTGGTGGGAACCTGGAAAAAGCCTTTTAAACGTGGGAAATGATACCTTAGGCGTTTTAACAATCGTTTATCATGGATTTCATATTCTTCATTTTCGTGTAGTGCTTTAATAACAAACGGCCATTGGTCAAAATTCTCAATCTTTAATGCACCTTGAGGAGTTTCAATGATCGAACCGATGCCGCCGTATGAACTCACAACTTTACTGGTTTGTATTTCAAAATATTTGTTCATTTCTTCACCTCCCCAATTGGCTAAAGTTCTCTTTTATTTGAATATAAGTGCTGGTATCTATTTCTCTTAACGACTCCATTAGTACCCATGTCGTGTCTTCACGAATATCTTTCTGATTGGGTCTTTTCAATAATTTACTGTATTTTTCCAACTTTACTTCAGATGAAATACGGGACAGCCAGTTGTTGGCTAAACCATTGACCATGTTTTCGAAAAACATATATTCCTTCGGGTATTTATGGAAACGTTTTTTTATGAAATCTTTTAATTCAGCCAACATCGATTTTTCGAATTTTTTTGCGGCGCTGTCCACATTCATGCCCGGGACTTTATGCCTGACAAAGATTATCATAATATTCTTAATCATCTTTTCTATCGTATTTTCTGTAAAAGGAGTAACACTTAACGGTTCTATGCGCTTATAAAACGCCTGGTGAAAAGGTACGAAGTGTTCAAAATATGATTTATCCCTGGCTTTATTGGCATCGAATAAAGTTATCACCAATCCCTCCTTTTTCCTGCCAATTCGACTGGAAGCCTGGATATATTCGGCAGTGTTTCGCGGCATTCCGTTGATCAGCATAATGTTTAGCCTGCTGATATCTATGCCAACGGAAATCATATTGGTTGCCAAGACCAGGTCAACAACTTCTTTTATATATGTATTCCCTAACTGGGATTTTTCAATGTTTTCGGATTTGAATTGTTTTTTTTCGATTTGATCCAGGATCGATCTTACTTTATAGCTCTCTACTCGGCTCGTCAATTCTTTTGTCCGGTTTAATATATTGCGATAATTAAAAGTATACTCCGGCTTCTCACCGAAAAGACGGATCTGAACTTGAGATGCGAATTTTGAGACTTCGTCACCGATTTTATTGTATGTTTTGCCGACATCTTTCAAACTGTTGTAGTATGAAAGAATTGTCCAATAATCATCGATATAGTCTGAAGAATAAATATAAGCTTCCACTCGAGCTGCCAACAAGTGTGCCAGCATTTGCAATTGAGTATCTATGCCTGTCTTTCCTGTGGGCAGAAAACCAATATATTTTCTTCTCCCCTTATTGGATGATTCACTGGCAAAAAAGCTGTTACGGTAATCTAATCCTGAGGGTGGAAAAATATTCACCTCTCTTCCGCCGTACAATTGAGATATTTGCATATCTGTATTTCTTGTGGTGGCTGTGGCTGCGATAATTTTTGGGGCGATACCGTTCCGGGTGGATAAAAGTTCTATTACACTTTCAAATATACCGGTTATCGAACCCAAAGGTCCACTTAATAGATGCAGCTCATCCTGAATAATTAAATCAGGAGGCATCTTATCCTGATTCAGGGAATTGAAGAATGCATGCCCTTCCTCACGGAAGGCCAATGTAGCAAATTTATCCACTGTTGCAAACAACAAGGTGGGTGGTTTTCGGTATAACATCTCATCCACAACTTGTACTGGCAATTCAGTGCTGAAGGGGCAATCTTCGTTCAGACAATGGATTTTAAAAATTTTGTTTTTAGGACAATCAAATCCGTATTCCCAGGTATTTGAAGAGGGGAACTTGCTAATTATCCTGGTTCCACACCAGGGGCAGGAACTAACCTGGAAAACATTTTTCTCTTCCGGTCTTCCGTCTTCATTTCTTTCGCATTCTTTTCTAATCTCTTCAACTTTTTCAATGGCATCCTTGATTTTATTGGGGGTTGTTCCCATACCCACCCACAAGCCTATGGTAATGGGTTCACTTTTTAATTCGTGTTCAAATCGCCTTCTTAAAAACTCAAGTGAACATATAAGTCGTGATGCCCGTTCAAATTGCTGTGTCGTAAGCAAACGGAGCGTGTATCGCATAATTACCGAAGTACCCTCATAACCGGCTTCATTAATTAAACAACGCCATATAATAGAAAAGGCAGCCAAAGCCAGGTATGCTTCGGTTTTCCCTCCACCGGTGGGAAACCATATCAAATCGACGATATTGTTTCTCGATTTATTTCGTGGCTCCACGATCCCGTCTATGTTCAGGAGTAAAAATGCCAGTTGAAAAGGACGGTATTCCGGTTCAAATCCTATCCTGCTGAAATCATATGTCTCAAAAAAGTTAAAATCCCTATATATTGAACGTTCTGCTGTATCTATTAGCTCTGCCAAATGTTTTTCCTTTTTACTAAAGGTTTCATCATTGGAAATGATTAATTGTATAAGCATTGCCGTATTGGTAAATTGAAATGCCCTAAATACCCTATCGTCCTTCAGTAATTGAATATTACTCTTTATCCGTTCATAATTATAGACCAATTTGTCTATGATTTGTCTACCTATATTTTGATCCGCGCCAGAATTCTCTGAATTTTTCGATTTTTCCTTTTCAATCCAATCACCATATAAATCTGCGAATCTTTTTAAGCCTTCGATTACTTCATCCCTACTGCCACTGAATATTGAAAGGTTCCTGATTTTGAGGATTTTATCCAGGATTTCATTCGCACTGTTATACGTATCTTTAAAATAATCCTTTAAATCGTTTTTAATATCATTGACATCATGTTCAGGAATAAAAGATGTCTCGATTTTTGAAAGATCCTGGTTCTCACTCCAAACCGCCGCACAATTATGACCGATCCCGAGACTGTGGAGATCGCGATATTGGAAATTTAATATCTTCTCTTCTTCATTATATGGGTGGGATTGTCGGTAAGACTTGTAAGGACAAAGTTTTTTCCTATCAACATAAATAACGATTTTAGATTGAAACAAGCATTTACGGTTCAATTTTTCATTCTTATTATTAAAATTATTAGGTGAGTGCTTTTCGGACCGATTCACCAAAAGGATTTTGATATATATTTTCCCCTGGAAATTATAGATTTTTGTGTAATAGCCAACTTTTAAATCTTCTTCGAACTTACCATACCCCGATAGATTAAAGTAATTAATGTTACCATCATCTGCTGTATCCAGTTTTATTTTTTCTTTTATTTTGATGGATTTCCTTTTCCATATCCTGCCAATCAATTTGTCGAAATATTCCAGTGCGTCACCCAGGGGGCTGGGTTTATTAATGGCTTTCCGAAAGATATCGTACTCTTCATATTCTTCGGTTCTTTTCTTCCTTTTTCCTTTAAGTGATCTTGATAAAGATAAGAAACCATCGTTGTATTCCAGGATATCCTTGAAGGGAAAGTCGTTAGATTCATCCATCAGGGATTTGTAAATCGCCTGGTCTATACGCAGCTTTATTTTTCCTTCTGGCTGGGGTTGATAATAAAGCCCAAAACTGAATTCCACCTCCAACTCTTCAATAGAAGAATCGACACAAATTGTCATCCCCATATTGTTGGGAAAGAAATGATTCTGAACAATTCTCACTTCCTCTTCCTCTTTTGCAAAAGAATCCTTTTCCCCCCTTTCT
>WVZO01000373.1:12751-30539 GCA_011772425.1 Candidatus Aminicenantota bacterium | reverse complement strand
ATCCTGTTTTTTAACACGTTCCATGTTCTTTTCCGGAAATAGGATACCGGTATAATATCTTTGCAGCGGATAATCGGAGATAATTTCCTCTTCATCCGGTACGCCCCAATTGTCCGAGCCGGGCCCCAACAATCCCCTTTTTATACGCAAATGAAAAATATTCCTTACCTTTTGTTCATTCACATCCATCATAATCCTCCACGATCTCAATCTTTCTAATTTTTCGCATGGGTGCATTGGCATTAATAAACTTCGAAATCTGGAGATCAGAAAATTGCTCTAAAATCTTTCCTTTTACTTTTGGTTCTGTAATAATATATTCCATTATTTCGCTGCTCATATCTTTTCCAAGGGCAATCATAATACTGCGGTATGATTTTCTGCTTCTCTTGATCGAATCAAACTTTTCATCCAGTTCAAAGTTATTTATTGTCTTTTTAACAGCAATCAGGTTCTTTATGGAAGCAGGAAATTTTTCCCTGTCTTCTTCACTTAACCATCTTTTAAGGGTAGCCTCACTCTTCAGCGACAGCCCATTTTTCTTGAGTAATTCATACAATTTTTCGAAATCACCAGTGCAAATATGTTGGAAAAATTCCCTTAACAACAACTTCCAGGTTTTAGAGTCTTCTTCAATTTGCTGGAACCTTCCCTCCTTATCTTCTTTTACGGCAATATCATACAATTGCTCCCTGGTGGTATTTTCGTATATTATAACTTCATCTCCTGCAATAAGGTTGTGTATTCGCTCATTTCTCTTTTGACCTCCTTTTAAGAGAATTACGCTCCGATGGGAATCGAGAATTTTAAATTCTCCATCCTCAAAGGTAAGTTTATAATCGATGCTCACTGTTTGGCAGGAATCATAATGATTTATTGAATCCTCTACATCATCATGATAATGTCTTTCGATTATATCGCTAATCTCTTCAACCGGACTTTCTTTTGGATAGTCAATCTCACAAAGCTTTTTCCTGTCAGATGATGAAAATTCTTTCTCTAAGTCTCGTTTAAACCGCCGCAAATATGCCTCAAATCTTTCTTTTTCTTCCTTATAAAGCAGTAGTGAAAGGTTATGTTGACTACTTAATATTGTCTTTAAAAATTCGTTACCATAAAAAGCCAGGAAAAAAACCTTTTTGGGATTTTCTTCAGACATTTGTTTAAAGTATTTATAGGAAATGATTTTAACTTTTTTTAAATCAAATGTACCGATCTCTTCTTGCCAGATTTGTATCAAATCTTTAGGAACAACCAAAGAGTACTTTTTAACTTTCATCAGTTCATCAAGTTTTCCACGATTATTTTCAGTGGCATGCAAAATTTCGTTGTAACATTCTTTTAGTTGAAAATAATGGACGCTGTAATCTTCATTTACCCTGTAAAATTGTTCCTGTAAAATTTCTTTGCATTCTCTTTCGAAAACTTTCCTGTGATTGATTATTTGGTTTTTCAGTCTGCTTTCTGGGAATGGTATCACCACTGGGAATAGTAGTTTTGTGTATAGATGTAGATCATTCAACTCGATGCTGAAGTCATGTTCAATTTTCTTTACTAATACCTCAAATTCTTTTAAATTGCGGCTCAGACTTTCATTTTCTACTTCAATTATATTGACAGACCCAGATTCAACATTATGGAGTTTTTCTAATTCCGGTGACGTCCAATTCCATTTGTGTAAATTGGGAAAACTATCGATATCCGACTCACCAATGAAAATGGCATTGTTAAGCTTTCCTCTCATTAAGTCCTTTGAAATACTTATCGGCCAATCTTTATATTTGGTTTCACCAATAAAAATAATGGTATCCACTTTGACATTATCTTGATTGAATATAAACTCTCTGACGGTTTCGTAATCATTGACGATATAGATCATCGGGTCAATAGGCAAATTTTCATTACGGGTGTTATTTTTGGAAATATATTGAAAAGGAATTGATGAATATATTTTTCTTGAACCTATCTTGAATTCCTTTAGTTCCTTAATTATTTCAGTTTTTGCTACGATAACCGATTTATGCTCAAATTTTGAGGGCAATTTATTCCCGATGCCGGAAAAAATCGAATCGAAAAGCTCCTTATAAAGATCAAACCTTTGTCTTACTCTTCGTTCGGATAAATCACCAGTTGTGACAAAAAAGGTTTTTATACCCTCTTCGTCTGTCTCCTGAAACGTTTTTTGTTTATCAATAGATTGGAGACGATATCTTTTCTCATCGGTTATTTCTATTACTTTTAAACGACGCCCCCTTTGCTGTACTATTTCTCCAACAGAAGGCAAATAGGGATGATCCAGGTTGTGGATGTAATTTTTGTAGAAAGAAAAAATTGCTGTGATCAGGATAGCCGGTACATACAGTTTTCTTCTCTCTTTCTTGTCTAAAATATTAATCAGTAGATTGAAATCGTTGTTGAAGATTACTTTATTAATTAAAAAGGCGTTGATCATTTTGAAATCATTAAAATCAAATTGATTCAGGTTGTACTCTCTCTGCAAGGATTCTCTGCATTTTTTTCTCAATTCATAGAGATATTTTTCATTGATAAGATTTTTTTCAATCAGCACTTCTCCTCCTCAGTAATCACGGAATTCCCTTAAAAAATATGGCATTTTGAACTACAACCAGTTCGAGGAGAATTAATGTAATTAAAAATACTTCCCTCTTAACGTGAGAGGATAACTTTCTTATCCCATTTTGTATCTCTGCCATCTTCAAAATCCAATAAAATTTTTCTAAATATTAGATTTAAATATAGCATAATTGAGAATATTCTGTCAAATGCTATTTCTTCCGGCTGACCATTCTCATTTTGAAATATTTGATCAAATTCTTGAGGACCTTGGTCTGCGAGGAGTACTTATCAATCTTAGATTTTGGATTTTGGTGACAGGCAAAGTTTTTAGGTGCCACCATTCACAACAAGGAATCGATTTATCATACTATTACTACCGGAGAACTATTTTCAGCGGCGGCAGGCATAAAAGGTATAGTAGTAACGAAGCTTTCCTGCGCGGCTGCGAAGCTTTCCAGTGCGGCAATTAAACTTTCCGGCGCAGCAAAGAAATTTTCCAATGCATCACAAATATTTTCCGATGCAGCAAGAATTAATTCCAGTGCATCACAAATATTTTCCAATGCAGCAATAAAAACTTCCAGTGCAGCATAGATATTTTCCAATGCATCAAGAATAATTTCCAGTGCAGCAATAAAAATTTCCAATGCATCACAAATATTTTCCGATGCAGTAAGAATCATTTCCAGTGCGGCAATAAAATTTTCCAATGAAGCCATAACAATTTCCAGTGTAGCAATAAAAATTTCCAGTGCGGCAATAAAATTTTCCAATGCAGCCACGACGATTTCCAGTGCAGCAAAAATATTTTCCACTACGGAAACAAATTACCCTCAATAGCGGTTTCGGATTTCGTGACTGCCCCCCTTTTCCACCCTTTTCCACCAAATAACAGCCTTCCTGCCAATAATAGTTTTACCACGAAGACACGAAGGACCTTAGCTAATCTCTCGTACCGCACGGGCACTTTGAAAAAACTGATGCCCTCCGTGCGGATCTACTACACCCTATTTTTTATCTCCAGGATGGACAGTTAAAAAAAAAGAACTTAGAAAGCTTTCCGTCTGTCCATCCTGATCTCTTATTAGAACTCTGTCAGAACTTTTATATGCCTTCGGCGACCAGGGGGTTCTTTTGAAAACCCCACTGCGTGGGGGAGCATTTGCAGTGCACGGACGGCGTACAATGTTTCAAACGATGTATCGACTCCATGGATATTCCTTAATACCGCACTGTAAGTGCCCCCCTGGACCCCCGCAAAACTTTTTATTAGAGGGTGTTTTTCTTAAGTCAACAGTATTGCACCTCACCTGGTCGCCGAAGGCACAGCTCTACTCTCCAAGATATATAATCAACTTATCGTGGACCAGGATGGCCATATCCTGGATATTATCTCCGTTAAAATCACCAGTGCCAATGCTGTGGGGTTCATAACTTTCTATGGGTTCGTGAAAACCAGGGTCCTGGAAAACTTCAAAAACCAATTCTTCCACCAATTTCTGATTTCTCAAACCCACCAACTCCAGAGAACGGTTATTGGAATCAAGCAGCGCCAGCATGTTGCGGCCAGGGCTTCCCAGGGTGACCGGGAATACTGCCCAAAAAGAAGGTTTCTCCACCCTTGAGGTATATTCTGCCAGTGTTTTTAATTTCAATGGAGCAGCACCTTCCAGGAACCATTGAATCTCTGATTGGCCGATTAATAAAAGCCCACGCCGGTTCTTTAAGCGGAGGGGGACCAGTCCGGCTATCTCTTTCAACCCTTCCCGGAAACGGACAGGCAGGGCATATTTTTTGCCTGATCCCGATGCGGAAAACCAGATCAAATCCTGGCCTAATTCATCGTAAACCAGGTACCCGGGTTTTTTCCCCTGGTCCCAGAAAAGGCAGGCAGTAGATAGTTTAGCGGATTCTCGACCAGGATTGAGTTGGCGTTTGACCTCGAATTTGCCGTTTTTCCATCGATACAGCCGCGCTACTTTGCCTTCGCTTACTATCAGCTCCGGGTTATTGGTGTCCGTACCGGGGGATGAACTCACGGCCGTGACTGCCGCGGCATTCAGGGTTAAACTCATGGCCCGGAAACTTTCCGGTCCCATTAAAGAAAGCTTTCCATTGTACAGTTGGTACACCACGGGTCGGTCGTAAGCCATAAACAGCATGATCATCCAATGACTCTTTCCTCCCAGTGAAAATACGTTGATTTCCTGGGGAGCATTGGCAATGGTAAGTTCATAGCTTTGAGCCGCTCCGGTTCCAGGTTTCTGGGCATCAAAGAGATACAACCGGTATAAGCCTTTGTCTTTAAATATTCCAAATACGGTTGACGGTTGTCCCACGTCCATGGCAATGGGATTTCCCGGTGCTTTAAAGAACCGGGGAAAATTCCCCAGGTTTTTATTAGAATGTAGAGCAATGGCTTTTTCTGCCGCGCTGAACACCACCAGGTCTCCTTTCCGGGTTTGTTTCATTTTTTTAATAGAGGTGAGGGAATCAATGGTTTGAGGTACGGGGTGCAGCCCGGAAGGTCCACCCCTATAGAGATGCACCTGGCTTAAAAGCGGTGCAGCCACACAAAAGTCATTGTAGTCATCGTTATTAAAATCAAACGCAGCCCAGGTGGGTGTAATTTTACGGTCCATACCCATCAAGGGCAGCCGCTGAGGCTGAACCGCCACCTGGTTCATGAGGTGGCTTTGTTTTTCCCGTTTAAACCCGTAGAGGCGCAGCACCATACCATTCTGAAGCATAACCGCCAACTGCGACTCCTGGTTATTCTCAGATTTTGCCTGAAATTCCAGGTTGACTTTCCTGAGGGAACGCAGGGCAGGAATGGGTAAGGTCTCTTCCCAGCCGAATTCTCCATTGCCAATACCGGGACGTACCCGCAGCGAGGGTATATCACTGCTAAGATAAAACAGCAAGTCCTGCTTGTTGTCACTGTCGATATCTGCCACCTGGGCACCACGGCATCCACCCCCGGAGAAATCCAGGAGAGTACTGTTTTTAAACTGGCCGCTCCCATTGTTCCAGAGAATCTCGGCATTCTCTTTGCGGCAAACCAATAGATCGGTGTAGGTGTCGTCATTCAGGTCTGCGGTTTCGATATTGACAAGGCTGGCGGCATCCTTCATATAACGGGTAACCGGTTCCCCAAAAGAACCGTCCGGCTGCTGAAAATGAATCACCAATCCCAACCGGTCGCCAATGCTAAGGATATCGGGCCGTTTGTCACCATTAACATCCGCCACACGAAAACTCTTGGCCCACTGGTCCATTACAAATCCCCGGTTAATAAACCGTTCGTTTAACCGGGGAAAAGCCAATGAACTCTCTTTAGTTTGTCTGCTTTTACGATTCAGGACTTCCAGGCGGGACGCTTTGTTATTCATAAACAGGATGTCCTCGAGACCATCCCCGTTCATATCGTGAACGATAAGCAGGGCCGTGTCATGTTTAAATTGAAATATCTCCATGGCCCCAAAGCCAAAATCCCGTTGGAGGTTTTGCTCCTTTTGTCCACGTTCACTCCAACAGGTGAAAAACCCGATGAATAATAAAACAAAAATAAATAAATATATTTTCATTTGCTTCATGGTTGTTTTCTTCTTACTTGCCAACTGCCAACTGTCAACTGCCAACTTTACCTTTTCTCCGGGTATTTGAAAACAGCCTGGCTGATCAGGTCCATACCCTGAAAGCGGTTATAGCCAATGCCTTTTCCAAAGAACGAAGAAATATATTCAAAGTCCGGGAGCCGGTCATAGCGAAGATTATTAAAAAACTCGGTTAATGGTGAGGATGAACGCTTCTTGGGGGGGGTGAGTTGATCTCTACTGCTTAGTGTCCGGCTCAAAGCCGGATTTTTGAGTATTCCCATAAATGGTTTAAGAAGCTGTGAGATATCTACAATTGAACACCCCACAGCATTCTCTGGCATGTTGCGTATCATTTCGGTATAGAGTGGGGATGTATAAAATCCGTTGGAGCTGATTTTACTGGTACTGGAAGTAGCCTGGATCATACCCCGGACCAGTTTATCTTCTCCGAATACCAGGGCACCATCAACCACTGAAAGGCCTGTATATACCGATTCAATGTTGGGTGGCTGCGGCGGCTGCTGGCCAGCTTCCGGCGGCGGCGCCGGGATAAGTTTGGGATTCTTAAAACTGTACAATTTGTGTCCCCTCAGCTCATGAACTTCAAGGGCATCTTTCAATTGCGATTTTAACATAGAACCTTCACCAAAAAGTTTTGCCAGTAATTTTTCCATTGCTGCGGGGGTCCGCAATTGCAGGGCCATCAATTCCTGTTTTCCCATGGCTTCCATCCGGGAGTAGGTAGTGAACAACGTACCCAGGTTCCCGAATATGTCCCTGGACAAATCCAACTGGTACATTGCCCCAAACATGTTTACAAACGCCTGAAATTGCATGGCTTGCTGGGGGTTAATGGCTTTTAAAATTTCCGGGATTTCTCTCCACAGTGCATCAAAATCCAGGCGCATAACTTGATAGGTATAGACATCCTCCGGTACATAAGCCAGCCGATGATTGGAGGGCAAAGGTTCCTTGCCCAGCAAAGCCCACACTCCTCGGTTACCACCAGTGGGAGGATTCAATTTAATACGAAAGAGGGACTCCATGGCCTTTGGTTTTAACGTTAAATCGAAAGAAATGTATTGCACCCGGTCCAGACCCATTGCTTTCATTATTACTGCAGGTGAAGGTGGAGGAGGGGAAGGGGCGTCAGGGGGAGGCGGCGTTGGCGGCGTCTGGGATCCAGGCGGTTCTGTGCCGGCGTCGGGTGGATGTTGATCCACCGGCCCTTCTGGCTGTGAGGCTTTGGGTTTTTTTTCAAACAAACCCTTTATAAAACGCTGGGTAACTCGCAGGTGCAAGAGAGGTGCGCCGGAAGGAGAGGTTGGCGGCTGTTTCTTGAGCTGAACAATGGAGTGTTCCACCCATTCGCGGTTGTCACCACCGACCATTGTGCCGTTATAAAAAGCATCCCAGGTGGAATCAGGACCTTCAGGCCGTTTCATAACAGAGTGATAGATGTCCACCCCCTGGAAACTCTGACGCTGAGGCGCACCAAGATCTTCATCCAACTCCGACATGCGTTCCGACAGCTCCATCGTTTTTAAAAAACCGGCCTTATCTATCTCTGCAATCACGGCAATATCGATTTTATCACCTTTACCAAAGGAAATCCCGATTATTAATTCACCTTTTTGCAACTTTAATCCTTCCCACATTAAATGGGAAAGTTCTTTTTGTTTGGCTTTTTCACTGAGAAACGAATTCATCAAGGTTTCTTTAAGGGCCTCTCCCAGGCTTTGGTTATTAAGAAACGGTTTCATGGCTTCGCTGTTCCACAATCGTCCCGGACCCGATTGTTCAACGGCTTTGAGAAATTCCGCTACATTAGAAAACCGGATGATGATACTCTGCTCTTCAGGGTCCAGTAACTCCATGCGCTCATACGGCCAAAGCGGAGATAATGATAGACTTATCAACAGAACAACCGCAGATAAGATTAAAAAGGAATTCCTGGTTTTTACCTTGCTATTTGCATTCACCTTTGTTTTATCTTTCATTCTTTACTCCTTTTTTAGCCCACGAATTACACGAATTTACACGAATTTTTTTATAAATTGTAATTTGGGACTTATAATTTTCATTTTACCTTCTCACATACTTCTCTTCCTACTTCCTACTTCCTACTTCCTACTTCCTACTTCTTACTGCCTACTGATTTCTTCGGTTTCGGCGGCGGTGGTGAATAGACATAACCGCTCAGGGGATTGCTTTCATCGTAAGCAAAGGCATCGATATGATCCAGGACAAATTTAACGTGATCAACCGGGATGGCGAAATTCAATCCCTGCATAGAGCGGATGCCCATATTAATGACGCCGATGACCTGGCCCCGGGAATTAAACAAAGGGCCACCGGAATTGCCCGGGTTCACAGATGCGTCCACCTGCAAATAGAGTTTCCCGGCAAAATTTCTGCTGGTATGGCTGATCACACCTTCGGTTACGGTGCGTTCCAATCCCAGCGGGTTACCGATCACAAATATTTTCTCTCCCATCACTGGTTCTTTGTCATCGCTGAATACCGGCGGTCGAAAGGATGGGTCAAGGGATGCTTCCACCTGGAGAACAGCCAGGTCATGAAACGGGTCCAGGGCAACGATCCGTACTTTCTTATGAATGATGCGTTTGAATTCTGCCCCGGATTTCTTAAAGCGGGTCACAGATATGTGTTTCTGTCCCTGGATCACATGAAAATTGGTAACCAGGTAACCGTCTTTGTTGATAAAGAAACCGGAACCCAACCCGCCAGGGGACCGGACCACCACCACAGCAGGGGCAAAGATTGAAACGCTTTCCACCGTGGATGCCTCTTCCATACTCCCGGTTGTGTACAACCCATGTCGACGGGTACTGGTCTTACCCCGGGGTTTGCTTTTCTTTTGTGTATCAATTTCGCTGTCTTTAATAATATCCAGTATCTCGGAGCGGGGAATACGAAGCACATCATACCCCAGGTCCAGGATAACTGTGGAATGATCCTGTTTGAGAATGGATCCCTTTACCTGCGCACCGCCTTTCAGCTTGATCACTTCCGCTTGACAAGGCAGCAGCAGACAAAAAATCAAACCGGCTGATAAAAGAAAACCGGGAAATTCTTTTTTTCGTTTACCCATGCCTATATTTTAATAAATATAGTTCCATAAGTAAAGAGGAAAGTAAAGCAATTCGTATTTCTATTTCACCACAAAGGCATTTCCAATGCGGTAAAGCATTTACAATGCGGTAAAGAGCACGAAGGAAAAGGAGAAAGTAGATAAAAAAAGAAAGTCGGTTGAAATACCGGTATATTTGGTATAAAATCTTATCATGGAAGTGAACGAAAACGTAAAAAATTGGACATGGACAGATGAGTATTTAATCACGTCTTATGAAGTGGATGCCAAAGGAAAGGTACCTCTTCCTGCTTTATGCAAATTTATGCAGGAGACCGCTTACAATCATGCCAATCACCTGGAGTTCGGTTACGAACAGTTGAAGGCCCAAAACCGGTACTGGGTGCTGTCTCGTCTGCTGATAAAAATTGAACGATATCCAAAATGGGGAGACCGGATAAACCTTCGTACCTGGGCATCGGGTGTGGATGGCTTATTTGCCTGCCGGGATTTCCAGTTTGTAGATGAACAAGAAACACCGTTTGGTGGGGCATCCACTTCGTGGTTAATCATGGACGCAGAAAAGCGCAGACCCCAGCGGCCAGAGGAATTAAAGGGAAAAAGCCACCTATTCCCAAAAGAGCGTGCATTGGAAGAACGTCCAGCCAAATTACCAAAACTGTCCCACCCGGAAGAAGGACCATTTTTCCCTGTCCGATACAGCGACCTGGACCTTTACGACCATGTCAACAATGCCAAATACATCCAGTGGATACTGGACAGTTATCCCCTCAATATGCACCACGATTTTGAGGTTGAGACGTTTGAAATCAACTTCCTTGCCGAAACCAAAATAGGGGATGAAGCAGCAATCCATACGCAAACAATAGATGGTTATGATTATGCTTTTCTACACAGCGTCAAACGAAAAGCAGATAACCGGGATATCTGCTTAGCCAAAGTAATATGGAAGGAGGTAAGATCATCAACATCACTCTGACACATAATGACATCGCCTCCATGATTGGTTCCACGCGGGAGTCCACCACGGTTGCATTAAACACATTGAAGAGTCAGGGTTTAATTGATACCCGGAAGAAAAAGATTATCATCAAGGAACTGGAAAAACTGCAAAATTTCACGGGCAAATAAATACTGACCTAACCTATCGGCCTTAAAGTGGCCTGGCTTTTTTTTCCGCATCCCTGATAAAATTACAGATGTAGGAAAATCATCCAAATTGTAAGATAGATTACAGAAAAAACCGAAAACCTATGCCATCATATTATGGTTTGGGTAATTTTAGGCTTAAGGACCAAGGAGGACCAGAACCATGAAAATGAAAAAGAAAAAACAATTAAATATATTAAGAGTTAGGATAAATGCCCTGGTGATGATATTGATGCTGATGGGAATTGGTTTCCACCTGGAAGCTCAGAGGTGCAGTTGTGCAGGTGCCCCGATATTTAACCCGCTGGAATTTTCCACCTCCTCGATAGATAAGGACAAACAATGGCATTTTGAGCTGTCCTTCAAATACCATGCGATTAACGACCTGGTCAAGCCCACTCCCCGGCGCTTCCAAATCATCAGCAAGTTCAGGGTCCCGGAACGATTTGGCTATCATCTTTCACACCTGGTCATCAACAAAGGCCGATTGTATGTACGTGCTGGCAAATCTTTAATGGTGTATTGGATCTCCAGGAGTTCAGCCCAATAAGATTAGTTCTCTTTTTCCTCTTTTTGTTTGTCCCCTTAAGCTTCTTCTTTCATCTTATCACCTTTTCAACTCCTTCTCTTCCTCGTTTCTTCGCTTCCTAACTTCCTCGCTTCCTCTTTTGCCAACTGTTACTGATGCCACATTAAAGTCATATTGTCATGCACCGTGCACATTTCCATTTCGCGACACAATGTTGACGGCAGACAGGAGGATGGTTCAGTTCCCTTATCGGCTAAGTATTTTTACCTATTTTTCAATAAGTATTTTTACCTTTTTTTCAGAAATATCTTGAAATTTCCTTTCTGGTGTGATAATCTATAACTTTGAGAACGGAAGAGTTGAAAAAAAGTTTGTAGATGCTGAAAGCTTCGGGAGTTGGAAGAGAGGTAGTGGTTAAGTTGAGATGGACAAATCAAATTAGTAGTGGTAGAAAAGGTGAGTTGATAGTACTTAGCCCTCAATGGCGGGAGCATGTGCACAATTAGAGCCGGCGATGTTTACATGGAGAGAAACTGAGTTGGCAGGGCAATGAAGGGTAGAAGAAAAAGAGGCCCTAATGACTAAAGCTTATTTTTTATATCCCCTTTTCAAATGTAAAAAGATATGACAGNNAGTGTGATTGAATCGATATCGAAAATACTAGGTGATACTTCTGAGGGATTCACAGGTTCAGAGATTGGAAAATTACTGAGCGAATCTAGAATTCCAGACCCTAATCCAGAGATAACCAAGTGGAAGAGATTATTTGAAGCTCTAAAACAAAAACAAGAGCTAGATGATTGCTCAAATAACGTATGCGTATTTGTACAAAATGCCATGAATCCCGCACGACATTTTAATAAACAGGAGTGGTTTTCATCTAATAGAGATAAGTTGAATCAGGTACTCAGCTTTGAAGGTTTATCTCTTGGCGAAGACGGGAAATTAGGAAGAATACAAAAAGCATCACCACTTAGCGAAGCCGCTGTTCGTGCTAGCAAGCTTCGAGATAGCCTTTTAAACCGAAATGTTCATGCAGACGTATTGAAATTTTGTAAAGAAGAATTGCTTTTTGATAATTATTTCCATGCTGTATTTGAAGCTACAAAGAGCGTTGCAGAGAAAATACGAAGGAAAACGGGTTTAACTTGTGATGGTTCGACATTAGTGGATGAGGCATTTTCATTCAAATCTAACATCCCTCATCTAGCATTGAACACCTTACAAACAGAAAGTGAACAAAGCGAACAAAAAGGTTTTATGAATTTGCTGAAAGGTCTGTTTGGAACTTTTAGAAATACTACGGCACATGCCCCCAAAATAACATGGAAAATTGAAGAACAGGATGCTTTAGATATTTTATCTCTGGTTTCTCTGGTGCATAGAAGATTGGATGCTGCTGTGGCGGCAAGAAAAACATATAGCAGAGGCTCCTAACAAAAAATGAGAAAAACTTGACTGATTTCTTTTCTGATCAGGCAGTTGAAATTTTCATTCTGTTAAAGTAAAAAGAAATCTTCCGGGAAAGACCGGCGATAGTTAAATGGAGGACATCTGAGTTAGTAGGGTTTAAGAGGTTAAAAGAATGAGCACTTCATAAGGAGGGTAATAAGGAGGAAATAAAATGAAAAATGGAAGACAGATTGATGCTAAAATGATTGATTTTCGAATATTTTTAACATGGCTACTTTGTGCCTTTATTTCCCCTTTGTTCCATTTCCCTATCGAATTTTTAATAATATTATTAAAAATTGACATTTTTTGGGTCCATTCTACCTTCTGTTATTTTTAATGTAGTCTTCCTACCTTTCTATACAATTTTCTTTATAAATCTGAGTTACAATATGTTTTTGAATTTCAAAATTAAGAGAATAGCTATAAGGTATATTGCTTTTGCACTTCTTCTTGCTTCCTATATATTACTTTCTTTTTTACCACTTTTTGTGAATTCTCAAATTCAGGAACAATACAATGACCAATACATAAAGATGTTAATGTTAAATATGACTTTAATACTAGATACATTTTATTTGGGGAGCTTTATAAGTTTGGTAATCGTTTTATACAAATTCACCAAACCTAACCAAAAAAGAGAGAAACCAAAAAAAAACATATTATTCTTGAGAAAGTTCAAAACGGGTGGAGATTATAGGTTTCCAATTATTATATCTGGAATTATAGGTAAACGGGGGCATCTTGTCACCCTTTCGAGTTCATATTTTCGAAGTACTCTATTTTTTCAAGCAATCAGTATATTCGATATTCCAATCCATAAAAGAATACTAAATCCTCTCTCATACGAAATTGAATTTAGTTATGCAGGGAAGCAAAATTGGTTTAACACTTTTAAGGAGCTATCTAAAAATGCCTCTTGTATAATAGCAGATATATCAGAATTATCGGAAAATCACATAACTGAATTAGAATTTTTGAGTCATTCACAAAAAAAGGATTCAGCACTTTTTCTTATTTGCGAAGATTTGAAGGGCACACCTGAAGAAGTTAATATAATTAGCCTTCTCGAAAAGTTTGAATTTGATATCGAAAAGAATCTCTTCTATTATCCAAATTACCTGAATGTGCCTAATATTATTCGCTTCATACCATATGTAGGTTTTTTTTATATGCTCTTTTTCATGTGGAAGAAACGGGCCATCAAGAAAGGACTAAAAGCCAGGTTATCTAAATTTTTATGAAAGGGGTTTAGACAAAAATTGCACATTGCACAGCCAATTTTGTCACAAATCAAGAAACTTTGAGGAAATAAAAGGACAGACAAGACAAGAATGTGCTCCTTTATCTAAAAAAATTGAAAGGCTAAAGGCTGTCTGTTGCCAAGTAGGAATAGCCATTTGCCTGTTGCACTGTATCCCACATAGAGAAATTTAAGAGAACTCTTCCTCTAGCAATTAGCAATCCAAAGCGAACGTGACGAAAACGTGACTGGTTTATACCAATTTATAGTAATTTATAGTGGTTTTTAGTGGTTTATAGTAACTGAAAAAAATCCCGGGAATAACCATCTGAAAATGGTTTAGCCCTTGTGATGGGCCTTTCGGGAAATAGGGCGGAAGTACGTCTGTTGTTTGATGAGAACAGCGGTTTAACCTTCCGGGTAGATTGTAGATTGGTGTTTGATATTTTCTCCTATTTATGGTATATAAAAAGCATGGACTATGCATTAGAAGAACGAATTGGCAGCCCGGACCTGTTTACGGGGAGAAAAGAAGAACTGGCTTATTTTCTCAAATGGATCAACGATATCAAGGGAAAAAAATCCCAGAGTACCGCCATACTGGCCCGCCGCAAAATGGGAAAAACCGCCCTCATGGAGCGGCTGTTCAATATCACCTTCTACAAAAACGATGGGGTGATCCCGTTTTACTATGAGATCAAAGAAGTCAAGATGTGGGTGGGGGATTTTTGCAAGGATTTTTTCCTGACCTTTATTTACCATTATATTGCCTTCAAAACCCGTAAAAATGAATACCTTGACCCAATGGGAGGATTTGATTTTGAAAAGGTGGTGGATATTGTTAAAAAAGAAGGCTTGCTGTATTTGATAGATTTAATTAAGGGCGTGGAGCACGAGTATACCCATGAATATGTGGATACCCTATGGACGATGGTAAGGGATGCCCCGCGGAGGTTGGCTGCCCGGCAGGGCGAATTTATCCTTCAGATGATCGATGAGTTCCAGTTCATGAATGCGATGATCTACCGGGATAAAGATATGAAAGTCCCGGCAGATACCCTTGCTGGTGGTTATTTAAGTACGGCCGAGAGTAAAATCGCACCCCTGCTGGTATCCGGCAGTTGGGTGGGCTGGCTCATGGATGAATTGAACAACATGCTCCCCGCACGGTTCCGGAACAAATACCTGAAAAATATGCCGGAAAATGAAGCGTCGGAGGTGTTGTTCAAATACTCCCGGTTCTTTGATGTCCCGGTGACGGAGGAAACCGCTTTTTCCCTGGTTCGCATTACCGAAGGGAATCCATTTTATATCAGTTCTGTTATACGCTCTGACTACCCGGACAAAGACCTCACCTCAATTGACGGTTTGACAGACACCCTGGAGTTTGAGACCCTGGATGACCAGGGGCTCATCAAGTTGAGTTGGATGGAATACATGGCCAGAGCGTTCCCGAAAATTAACGATCAACATGCCAAAAATATCGTGCTGTACCTTAGTAAACACAGGGACCGGGAGTGGACCCGCGATGAGCTGCGTGAGGCCTTAAACCTGGAAATGCCGGATGGGGACCTGGAGATAAAGCTCAATGCCCTGGTGAAATCGGATATTATCAACAAGGGGAGGTCATACTATTGCTATCGTGGGGTAAATGATAGTATTTTCGATAAGGTGTTTCGCGGCGTTTACCAGGAGGAGATCCGAAAATTCGGTACGAAGGTGATCCGCAAAGAATACAGCGAGGAGGTGAAAAAGGAAAAGAAGCGGTATAAACGCTTGTTAGGAAAGTACAATTACCAAAAAGGCTATCATGCTGAATTTTTGATCTTGAATCGATTATTATTTCACGCCAGCAAGAACAATGAATTATTAAAGTCCGTTACTCGTTATTTACCGGATGACTTTGATTTTTGTGATTATTCACGGGTGTGGAAGTACCATAGTTCACCGGAGTATGCGAAGGTTTTCAGCGTGGATATCTTTGCCCGTTCTGTAAGGGCGGGTGATTATTCCATTATCGGGGAAGTGAAGAACCGGGAATTTAAAAAGTTTTCTCTAGATGAAATAAAGGATTTCGAGGCAAAATTCGCGGAAATCAAAAAGCGGGAAAACCTGGAGCGGGTGGTTGGTTTTATTTATTCCCGCAGTGGGTTTACCGCGGAGGCGGAGGGATATTGCCGGGAGAAAGGAATTGCTTGCAGTGAAGATGAGAGGTGGTTGGAAACCGACAAGTAAAACCAGCCCCTTGTCTGATGAGAACAGACTGCTCGAAATCATGTCAAAAGGGGAAAGGGGTCAGGCAGGTTGCTCTACTTTCTATTTTCTCTTTCTTTTTCAAATAAAAAGTTTTGCGGGGGGGCCAGGGGGGCGGTTTTTCAAAAGAGCCCCCCTGGCCGCCGGAGGCTAAAATATCAACGCATCGGCGGCGATTTCGCACACGGTTTTTATTTCCACTCCCAGTTGATAATGCTTATTAAGTTCCATGAGCTGGTCGATACAATTGTGGCAAGGGGTGGCAACGATTTTAGCGCCGGTGTCTCGAATCTGGTCTGCTTTTACTTTACCGGCTTTTATACGCCGCTGGCTGAACCGGGTCATAGCCAATTGACCACCGCCTCCACCGCAGCAGAAATTCTTCTGCCTGTTGGGAGTCATCTCTATAAAATGGCTGACCGCATGTTTCAAAATATAACGCTGCTCTTCTATGATACCACCCAACCGCACCAGGTTACAAGGATCATGAAGGGTAACCGGCTTTTGGTTTTTTGCCGGGTCCAATTTTATCCGGCCTTCCCGGATAAAATCGGCAACCACTTCGAGAATGCTCTTAACCTCGAAGCCGTATTTCTTGCTTAACCATTCTGGTGCCTCCCAGCGGTTGGAATTAAACCCATGACCGCATTCTGCCAGGACCATGGTTTGACATCCCAACTTTTCCATGGACTGAACCAGGCGGTCCGAGATCAATCCGGCAACTTTATCATCGCCGATGTAAAGTCCATAGTTGGTAACATCATAATTATCGCCGGAAAATGTCCAGCTTTCT
Organism: Candidatus Aminicenantota bacterium; assembly: GCA_011772425.1. Lineage (GTDB taxonomy): Bacteria > Acidobacteriota > Aminicenantia > UBA2199 > UBA2199 > JAKAGC01. Next base: position 13,829 of record WVZO01000373.1, on the reverse strand, counting down.
CCTGCCGCATGAAATAGTTTCCCCACTGCCTGGATGGATAGAGGGAAAAACATGGCCTCCCTGGGGTTAATGGCATAAAAATAAGTTGCTCCTTCTTTATCCAGGGGAAGTCTGGCTTCCGGGTCATCGATATCGTCTTGAAGTTCTTCTTCTATCCATTCCACTGTTTCCAGCCAGTCATCCTTTGCAATGCCCATATTGTTCCCTTTTTCTATGGCGGTATCAACGGTTGACTGGAGACCGGGGGGGACAAGGTCAATCGCGGTCAGTGCACTCCTGGCCACCCGCATAAGATAAGGAATATTTAAACCGATGGAACAATTTATCGAACATCTCCCACAGAGCGAACATCTTCCGAAAATGGAATCCACCCATTCCCTTATCATCTCTTTGTCAAGCTTTCTCGCTCCTACCCAGCGGGGTAGGATTTTTCCTATAAAACTGAAATATCTTTTAAATACTGAAATCACCAGGTTCAACTTATGTGCAGGGATTGATTGGATATCTTCATGGGTTAGATAGTAATGGCAAGAATCGGAACAGAGACCGCAGTGGACACAGGAATTGAGATGGGCTGCATACTTGTGATCTATATTTTCTTTAAAAACCTTTAGCGCTTTTTCCAGGTCTTCCGGCGTCAACTGTTGGATTCTTTCTTCTATGGGGTCCTTGCTTTCAGCTTTTTCATTTTCACTCATGTTTGCACCTTTGTTTTATGTTTCATGGGTTTTGGATTTTGGCGGAAAAACATCTCGTCTACCGTAAAAAATACCGAAGAGAATCCTGATATAAAAAAAGAAAAAGCAGTGCCGGATTTTTCCCAAAGGCATGTACAAAAACATGATGATGGCAGCCAGGAAGAAAAATGGGGTTATTCTCGGAAAGAAGGTATGAAAAAGCGCTGATATTACAAATATATCGACAATGATATTGGCGGCAAAATCATCCGGGCAGCTTAATGTCCTCATTGCAGGAGAAAAAATCCGTTTTAACAGGAGAGCAACCCCGGAAATAAAACCCACCTGGAACAGCGTCCGAAGAAAAAGGATAACGAGATTGGGGAGATCAATCGATACAA
>WVZO01000373.1:0-12741 GCA_011772425.1 Candidatus Aminicenantota bacterium | reverse complement strand
ATTCCTTTGCTCACATTTCCTTTGGGTGCGGCATACAGCTCCCTTTTGCCAAAGGAAAAGGTTTTTAGAACCAGGATGGAGAGAGATATGATAGAAATAAGAAAAGAGATAATAACCCCATATTTCAAGATCAGCTCGGGTTGCATATTAAACCTCTGTGGGCTTATACGCAGCCGTCGGGTTTGGGGAGACCTGCGATTTTGGCTGCTCCTTTTGCCGGGCCAGAGGGGAAGAGCTCATAGATTTGTTTAAGTTTTAAACCAGTGGTTTTACATACTTTTCGGACCATAGGCGCGATATTTTTTTCCAGGTAGTATTCCCGGATATAGTTAATAACGGCCCAGTGGTCTTCCGTGAGATTTTCAATACCTTCTTCTTTCAGGGCAAAAAATCTTGCTATTTCTTCGTTCCATTCTTCGGGGTGGGCTAAAAAGCCCTCTTCGTTCACTTCCAATTTTCTTCCATTAAAGTCCACAAATGGCATTTTTTAAGCCTCCGTTGTTTTCTGATTTATTGATTAACTATCTTAGGGATTATTATAACATACCGTCGAATCTGTGTCTATTTCGCGCTGCATTTTGCCATGGGAAAAAAGGGTCAAGCAAGAATATCGTCTATTTTTATAAACCACGAAGCCACGAAGGACACGAAGGGTTTTTTGTCTGGCCTTTATTCTTTATTCCTTATTTCCAATTTAACACAACAAGACCGGTAACACAACAAATTTGTTGACACAATAAAGTTGTTGTGTTAAATCGTCAAAATTATCCGGGCAGCTAAAAATCCGGGAAGGCGGGAAGTTTTCTTGAAGTTTTTGTCTTTCCCTCTTTATCGTTATTTATTTGAGTCTTTTAATCTGTCTATCCAATATCCTGGTCTTCTGTGCTGATGAGCAATAGCCAATATGACAATATTTTGTTCTTGTACAGAATACAGCACTTTATAAGGAAATCTATGAACAAAGCACTTCCGCACTTCACCTCTCTCAATTGGCCATGAAGTGGGGTACTTTTTAATACGATCGATGGTGCGACGTACTTCGCCTTTAAATCTTTGCCCTAATCCGTATTGTTCCAACTCATAATAAAGAACAGCTTCTTCCAATTCTTTTTGAGCGAATTCCGAAATTTCTATATTTACCGGATTCATTATCACACCGAATCAAGGCCGAACACTTCTTCACAGCTCAGTGTTTTTAAATTGCCCTGTTTGTAGGCTTCCAGACGTTTTTCTGCCTCGATTGCCCAGATTTCGTCGATTGTTTTATCCGGCTCATCTAAGCTGTTTAGCAAGCCTTCAATGATAACAAATCTATCAGCAGGTGTCATTTTCAATGCCTGCTCAAGAATGTGTTTTGGTGTGTCCATTTTATTACCTCCTTAACATATCATATCACATTTTCTGAAAAATACAACATCTGAAAAGCAGGCTTATTGGCATGACCGCTTTTTTCCAGAAGAGAATACAACTTAAATAAAAAGGAGTAATTAGGGTCAGGCAAGTAGGAAATGTTAAGCCTCACCCCTGATATTGGGTTTCTTCTCAATATACATTATCAATTTCTGGATCAGCGTTTTATATACGATAACTCCATTACCATACGCTATCGCTTCATATAATGTCAGGATTACATGGAGAATTGCAATACCCAGCACAAATAAATAGGACTTGGTTAGAAAAGCAAATGCGCACAACGAAATAACAAATAGAAGCTTAGCAATTAATACACTTTTAATTCGTCTTTTTGTCTTTGAAATATCCTTTGAGGCTTCCCAAAACTTCTTTTCGACTTCTGATAAATTTAACTCATCTTGTAATGTCATTTAATATCCTCCTTATTGTCAATCTGCAAAATTTCTTTCATGTAATTTAAAAACATTATACAAGAAAGACTTGCCAATTGCCACCTGCCAATTGCCTACTGAAAATGGAAAAAAAGGTCAGGCAAGAAATATCATTTGGGGCGAAATAAAACGCCTTACCGATGAAACAAAAACACACTCACGAGTAATGAAATGTCACTGGTGAGTGACAAATTGTTTCTCGTGAGTAATAAAAAGCCTCACGCGAGAAATAAAATGGCTCTCGCGAGTAATAAAATATTTCTCGAGAGTGACAAAAAGACACTCGTGAGTGACAAAATATTTCTCAAGAGCGACAGAAAGACACTCACGAGTGATAAAATGTCAGTCGTGAGTAATAAAATATTTCTCGCGAGAAGCAAATTATTACTCAGTTGAAGTAAAAAGTCTCTCCCGCCAACCAAAATGTTCCTGGACTGAAGTGAAATGTTTCCCGTGTGAGGTAAAAAATAAAACCCTCTCACGGGACGCTAATGCCATCACCCCTTTTGTAAAAAGGGATTAGCCTTCCGTTGTTGGAAATAAATTGCCTGGCACCCCTCTCATTTTGAACTATTAAGTAATCCTGAATAGTTGAATCTTTTTGCAAAAAAGGGTCATGGAAATGTGGATATGAGGGCAGGCAAAAAAATCTTATTACCTTCGCCTTCATTTTGAACTATCCGGAATTTCCGGATAGTTGCCTCCGGTTCCAGTTCTCCTTCTGCGACAATATTTTTAATTAGCCTTTTCCCTCTCCATACTTCCCTATATGTGATCCCACAGACGTAGATCGGGAATTTCGCGAAAATGGGAATCATAGGTAACCGGCATAGAGAAAAAAAGGGACAGTCAAAAAATCATCTTGGCGAACTGTCAAGTATTCCTTGACAGTTGCCTCTCTATCGAGCTCACCTTCCTCATAGATGTTTTTAAGATGAAGACTTATGTTTTGCTTTGTCGTCTGATACAGTTCAGCCATTGCCATCTGCGTTAACCATACCGTCTCATTCTCTAAAAAACATCAATTCGAGTATTCCCGTCTCTGGGATTTCGAGGTTTTAAACACCGAAGTCAGCGTTCCGAACACCGATTTTTAAGTTCTTGAGTCTGATGACAGTTGTAAAGCTAATCTCTCCTACCGCACGGGCACTCTAAAAAAACTGCTGCCCTCCGTGCGGATCTACTAAGCCCTAATTTTTATCTACAGGATGGACATAAAATCTAAATATAACTTAAAAACGTTAAAAATGTCCATCCTGAAACTCCTATAAAACTCTATCAGAACTTTTTTTTGCCTCCGGCGGCCAAAGAGGGCTCTTTTGAAAAACCACCCCCTTTGGAATCCCCTGCAAAACTTTTTATAGCCCTTCGGGCAGGAAATCGCTTGCCCAATACCTAAATATTCAACAAACTACCACTGTCGTATATATCTTTTTGAACCTTTGAAAACGGCATTAATTGAAACGTTTCACCACTTTCCCGGTTGGTCAACTCACCGGATAATAAATCCACCTTAACACCATCCAGGTTAGAAATCTTATTTTCAGAAATTACTTTTTCAGCATCCTTGAAGATCATAATAGGAAAACCAGAATTGATGGCATTACGTTTATATATGGCACCAAAAGAAACAGCAATGATCAGTTTGACCCCCAGGGCTTTGAAACAATCCACAGCATGCTGACGCGACGAGCCAGAACCGAAATTGGGCCCCACAATCACCACGTCCCCGGGTTTGGCTTTGGTGTGGAAATCTTTCCAACCGTCCAGGTTGCCAAAGGCGTACTGCCCCATTTCATTGATATCGGTAATGTGAAGGTGGGCATTATGAAAAATCTGGTCCGTATCGATATCAGGAATCAATCGATTTTGATTATCCGTGATGGTCCATGCTCTTCCTGTAAACACATAGTCTTTCACTTCAGCCCTCCTCACCGGATGAGATATAACCGCTCAATACAGAATAGGCCACCACTTCGGGTGAGACGAGGTAATTGTCCCCGTCTCCCTGTTTGCCGGGAAAATTTCGATTACCGGTGGAAACCATGACTTCTCCTTTACCGGTCATGCCGATGTGCCCCTGGGCACACCCGCCGCATCCGGGGTTGGAAATAATAGCACCGGCATCCAATAAATCTTTCAAATAACCTTTTTCCATGGCCCGGACATAAACGCTGCGGGTGGCCGGAACCACTGCCAGACGAACGCCGTCAACAATACGTTTACCTTTTAATATCTTCCAGGCGCTTTCGATGTCCTCCAGCCGGGCATTGGTGCAGGAACCGATAAATCCGAAATTGACGTCTACTCTGCCGATTTCAGATATTTTTTTGACATGGTGCGGATACGGTGGCAGGGCAACCATGGGACCGATGTCGGATATATCGATTTCTATCACATCCGCGTACTCAGCTCCCTCATCGGCTTTAACCTCCGGGGGAACGGCGGACAGGTTATTTAATACCATAATCTCTTTGGGGGTATTGGAATTAAAAGGGATAAACCCAACAATACCACCCATTTCCGTAATCATACTCAACAGTGTGATTCGCCCGGCCAGGTCCAGGGCCTCCACGGCTTCGCCGTAGAATTCCACTGCTTTTCCCAGTAATTTATCGGTTTTAACGATTTGTATAATTTTTAAGGTAAGGTCTTTGGCAGTAAAATGCCGGGTGGGGCTGCCTTGAATTACAACCTTTACGGTTTCAGGGACTTCAAACCACGTTCGCCCGTGACGGAAACCAAACGTGATGTCCACATCGCCCATGCCCTGTCCAAAACAATTAACAGCGCCCAGGATATTCATATGACTGTCGGTGCCCACCACGATGCCGCCGGGTAAGGCATGGCCATTCTCAATGAATATGTGGGTACCGATACCCTGGTCCACATCAAACACATTAATGCCCTGTTGTCGGGCAAATTCCCTGCATATCTGCTGGTTGTTGGCATACTGGATGGTTTTGGGGGGAACAGTCAAATCAAAGGTGAAAAACACCTTTGACGTATCAAATACCGGTTCATCGTCGTAAACCTCCCGGTAGTTCTTTACCACATTAGGTCCCCCGAAATCCCTAGCACTTACCACATCCAGGCTTATCCAGATAATATCCCCGGGTTTAATGTCTTGGTTATCACTGGTATTGGTACTGGTCTGAGCCTGGAATATTTTTTCAATAATGGTTTGGCATCGCGTTTTCATTCATCATTTTTTATTTTTTATTTCAATTTTCGTTTCACATCGACCATAATCAACTTGGAAATGCTTTTAAGGGTTTCCACTACCCCATCTCCTTTAAGGGCCATGGCTTCCACTACCGGTTCCTCTTTTCTCCTGAGAGCCTCAATCATCTCGTTGACCGGAGTGATATTGGGCAAATCCCGTTTGTTCAACTGCAAGACATAGGGCAAGTTATCAAATTCGATGTTATAATCCGCCAGATTTTGCAACATATCGTTAATACTTTCAATGTTGGCTTCGAACCGTTCGCGCTGAGAATCCGCCACAAATACAATGCCGTCCACACCTTTCATAATGAGTTTCCTGGAACTGCTGTAGTATATCTGCCCGGGAACGGTGTAAAGATGGAACTTCACTTTATAACCTTTAACGGTTCCCAGATCCAGGGGGAAGAAATCGAAAAACAGGGTACGTTCGGTTTCAGTAGCAAGACTCACCAGTTTCCCTTTGCTATCGGCTTTAACCTTCTCATAAATGGTCTTTATATTGGTGGTTTTTCCACTCAAGCCCGGACCATAATAGACAATCTTAAAATTAATTTCCCTGGTTGAATAGTTTAAGAAAGACAATTTTAATCTCCAAATATTTCGTCAATATCTTCGTCCGTAACCCCTTCAAACGGGGACGTTCCTTCCTCAAGTGCACTATTTCTGAGTTTCTCATTAATGGTAATAAAGACTTTGTCAAGCTCCTGGATAGCACTCTTGACCCTGAACCGTATAATTCCAAGATTGGAACTGTTATCGAAAATCACGATCAACATGGTTCGATCATTAATCAACGAGATATATAGGTTCAGTTCTGCCGATTCCGTTAAAATAGTAGTAAATTTCTCCACTTTAAGCATTTGTCCAATCCCATTAACAGCAGCCATACTACCGGCAATCAAGGAAGAGATAGAGTTCAAATGAGAGTCTTCCATTTCACCCGTAGAAGCGATGCAGTGTCCTTCGGAATCTGTGATAAACACAATTTCTGCCCTGGTATTGGTCTTTAATCCTTTTAAAATATCTTTGATCAAGACATATTCTTCGTTATATATTATAAAATTCTCTTCCATCTTAGTTTTCTCTTATTTTATTTTCATTATTCATTTCATACTGATATTGGGAAGAAAGCAGTAGTTCCCATTCTTTATCGACTTCTTCTTGAATCCTGTCCACGACCCATTTGTTTTCCTTGGTGAGGAGGTGTTTAAAGCGGCCCTGGGATTTTAGCCATTTAATTACCGGGAGTTTCTGTTTGGGTTTATAATTGACGGTTACATTTGTACCGGTGGTATCGTGCTGGATTTCATAGATCGGCCAGACGCAGGTGTCTGCAGCCAGTTTTGCCAATTCAATGGTTTTGCTGGTGGGCATTCCCCAATGGTTGGGGCAAGGGCTCAATATGTTCAAAAAGGCCGGCCCGGATACCTCAAATGCTTTCTCCGCCTTTTTATATAAATCCTGCCAGATCCAGGGAGCCGATTGGGCAACATAGGGAATTTTATGGGAAGCGATAATCCGGGAAATGTTTTTTCGGCCCTGGAGTTTTCCCGGCAGTACGCTTCCGGATGGGGTTGTGGTGGTGGATGCGCCCATCGGGGTAGCAGAGGAAACCTGACCACCGCTGTGAGCAATCAATTGATTATCATAACATAAATATACCACATTATCACCTCGTTCTACTGCGGCGGAAATAGAAGCGAAACCAGTATCATAAGCGGCGCCATCACCGCCGATCACCAGGAATTTCTGCATTTTTTCCATTGGAATTTTGCCCCTCTTTTTCAACGACTGATACATCGCAGCAATGCCCGTCATTGTGGCTGAAGCATTTCCATAAGCGGTGTGAATCCAGTTTAGCTTCCAGGAGGTACGAGGAAAATTAGCAGAAGCCATTTGCAGACATCCTGTGTCATTGGAAACCACAAGAGGATATTTGGCGGCTCTTAATACCAGTTTCAAAATTACAGGAATCCCACAGCCGGGGCAGAGTGTATGCCCGGCCGCGAACAAATCCTCCTTCAACGCAAGTTCTCTCAGCGTTACCATATCCTATTTCCTAAATCCTACATCCTGTATCTCAATTTTTTAATCTTACTATTTTACCGCGATTCTCTTAAATTTACAAATTTTATCTCTATACTATATTCGTTTGTTTCTGATTTTTCTTTAATTTCCTGGAAAATCTCTCCAAAGTGGGTAATACCTATCTCCCGTCCACCCAATCCATAGATATACGGGAAAACCAATGGCTTTTCCTCTACCTCACAGTTATAAAGGGCAGTCCTGATTTCCTTAAATAACGGTCCTCCCGATGCTCCAGGGGTAAATGTCCTGTCAAGGACTGCGATCGCTTTTAAACCTGAAAGAGTCTCCTTTAGCTCCTGGGTTGGGCAGGGTCGAAACACCCTTAACTTTAACAATCCCACCTTTTCTCCCTGGTCTCTCAATTGATCCACTGCTTCTTTAGCTGTTCCGGTGGCAGATCCCATTAACGCTACTGCAAACTCGGCATCTTCCAGCTTGTAAGATTCAAAATAGCCATGATACCGGCCAAACCGATCTCCAAATTCTTTTCCTACTTCTTTAATGATTTTCCGGGAACGTTCAATTCCCTGCAGCTGGTTGACTTTATGCTCAAAATAATAATCCGACATGGCAAGGGAACCAATGGTCACGGGATGTTCACTATCCAGCAGCGAATAAAGGGTAGTAAATTTCCCGACAAATTCAGCGATTTCATCTGGTTCTTCGATACGAATATTTTCCATTGAATGGGAGGTAATCCACCCATCCATGGTCACCATAATCGGAGTCCTTACGTCCATGTGTTCGGCCACTTTATAGGCTTGAATGACATTATCATAGGCTTCCTGGGGATTATCGCAATAGAATTGAATCCAACCGCAATGTTGTTGGGCCATGGTATCGGAATGATCGGCAAGGGTATTCTGCGGTGCTGATAAGGCACGATTGGCAACCCCCACCACCAGGGGCAGCCGTAAGGAAGCAGCGATAAAAAGTAGTTCATGCATTTGTGCCAATCCCTGGGAGGCGGTAGCAGAAAATACTCGACCTCCAGCAGCCGAGGCGCCAATACAACTACTGATGGCACTTTGCCCGGATTCAACGTTTACCAACTCCGTATCCATTTGTCCATTGGCTGCAAAAGATGCAATCTTTTCCACTATTCCTACCGCAGGTGTGATAGAGTGCGCCACCACCACCTCAGGGTTCACCTGTCTAACTGCCTCTGCAACTGCTGAATTACCATCCATTACTTTCATTACCGTACTCATAACTGCACTGCTCATCCTTAATTCATATACTTGATATCCTTTATTCAATTCAATTATTATTATTTCAACCGTATATTATACTAAATTATAAACTTTTTTTACAACTTACAATTCAAATATCTCTTTAACCATAACCAGCGGTTTGTCCTGTTTAACCGGGCACTCATTGACACACACACCGCATCCTTTACAATAATCATAATTTATTCCGATGATTTTATCATTCTCAGCTATTATAGCATTTTCCGGGCAAAAAACCCAACAAAAAAAACAATTTATACAGGTGGATTCATTAAATTCCGGTTTTTCACCCCTTCGGTATGAACCGGTAGAATGTTTCAGCGAATTTCCCGCATCCGTATTGACCCCACCCGGTATTAATTCTTCCCACTTTTTTAAGCTCATTTTTAATCGGTATTCGTATTGGTATCACTATTTTTACTCGTTGTGTCAAATCCAGGAAATTTCTGCACTTCCTGGAGTGACCGTTCAATGATTTTTGAGCTTGCCGATGCGAAATTAAAATTATGATTGGTTTTCCACCGGTTTGACAACAATTCCCGGATTCGTTGTTTAAAACGTTCAATGGGTATCCAATCGAGGCAATGGATAAGAATTGTCAGAAGGCAAATGTTGGGAAAAGGCTCGCCAATCTCCTCACGGGAAATCGTATCGGCATCTACTGTATACACGATACTACCTGCTGCAGCGAGTTTTTCATGAATCAATTGGGGGGGGAGAGATGTATTGACAATGTAACAGGCATTTTCCCTGGTATTGGCATTTGCTTCCTCAATTGCATCTGCAGCCGGATTTCCATTGGCATTTGCCTCCAGGTTCGCATTTAAAATAACTGATTGGTCCATAATAGCTGTAATATTGGTATTTATTAGGGGTGAATGGAGTCGTATTGGCGAATCCGATAACCGGTTATAGGCCTGGACAAAGGGAGCGTTTTGTTCGCGGTTAAACTCCGGGAAAGCCTGGACATATTTGCCCTCCATTGCCAGCACCTCTGCCAATATGGAAGCAGCGGTCATTACTCCCTGGCCAACTCGACCGTGCCATTTTATCTCCAGGTATTTTCCATCATTCTTCATTTTGTACTTCCTATCATTCACAATTCACTATACATAATTCATAATTCATAACTTATAACTCATAACTCAATCCGGCCTTCTATGGCTTTGGCAATGGTGACTGAATCCACATAATCAATATCGGCTCCAATAGGAATTCCCAATGCCAGCCTGGTGATTTTTACATTACAATTATGTTTCTTAATCAACTCTGACACGTAATGCGCCGTTGCGTTGCCTTCTGTCGTTGGACTGGTGGCCACGATGACCTCCCGAACCTCCTTCTCCAATCGCTTCAATAAACCGGAAATCTTTAATTCATCAGGGCCGATTCCTTTGATAGGAGATAAATTACCATGCAATACGTGATACATACCTTTGTATAGATTTGTCCTTTCAATGGAATAAATATTAAAAGGTTCCTCCACGACACAGATTTGACCCAGGTCCCGGTCTGCTCCGGAACAAATCTCACAGGGCTCCTGGGTGGTAATATTATTGCATATGGAACAAAGAAACGTTTTCTCTCGAGCTTCAATAATGGCGTTGGCCAGGGCAATGGCATTTTCTTTATCAGACCGCAGCAGGTAAAAACTAATTCGTTGGGCAGATTTTCGACCAATGCCTGGTATCTTTTTTAACTCCTCAATGAGCGTTGTTACCGGTGACGTGTATTGAAACATACTCACTGCCAACTGTCCCTGCTTACATTCCCGGGAATGGGAAACCATCCGGCATTCCAGGGAGTCCACCGGGGAGCCCGACACTATCCTTCATCTGCTCATCCACTTTAGCCAAGGCGTCATTTACCGCTGCTGTTACCAAATCTTGCAGCATTTCTATATCTTCAGGGTCCACCACTTCTTTTGAAATTTCCACTCCTAAAACATTTTTATGACCATTCATCGTTACTTTTACCATCCCACCCCCGGCATTGCCTTCCACTTCGATGGCATCCATTTGCTCTTCCATTTTCCTGGACATATCCTGGGCCATCTTCATTATTTGATTCATATTAGGCATCTTGGCCATATTGTCCTCCTTTTATACGTTATTATATACTGTTCATGTTAATCACTACGGTTATATTCTAAATCTTTTCTACTGAAGAAATTTTTCCTTTGATTTTGTCTGCCAGGCGATTAATTTTCGGGTCGTTTTCAAGTTCTTTTCTCCTGGCTTCCTCTTCACTGCGGCTGTTTTGGTCCATTGTGATAACCACTTTTACTTCTTGTTTCATTATACGGGATATCACCTCTTTTAAATAATCGATCTGGTCGATGGTGTTTTTATAGGCAAATTCCATATTCCCGGGAAATTCTATGAAAAGGGTATTGTCCTTCAAAGCAAATGAAGAAGAGCCAAGATTAGAGGCCAATCGCGAATTATCCTTCTCTACGGTTTCGATTAGCACTGTACGGAGATTGGGGTCCTTGAGGTCCACTCTCTCATTTGAAACAGGCGGCACTTCTTCCCCATCTGCGGGGAGTCCGCTGCTGACACTGATATTGACTAAACCTTCACTTCGATTAACATTCATTCCAGGTAATTCAGTAGATTTTGTCCTGGTATTGGTTTTGGTTTTATGGATGAGATCTTCGATAGACATCAGGGAAGGGAAATAGGAGAGTTTCAGAAAAAGGTACTCCAAAATGATCCTGGGGTTTTCCGTATTCCTGATGGTCTGTTCCAGGTCTTTTGCCGCATTAAAATACCTTAACAATTCAATTTCCCTTATATTCGTCAACATTTCTTTTATAACCGGTATATTTTCCGGGTTTAAGTTGTGAAGTTTTTGGGATTCTTCCAGGGATTTAAGGACCATCAGGTCTCTAAAAAATTTTAAATATTCGTTGTAGAAAAATCGCAGGTCCATTCCCCGTTCTGCCAGTTCGTTAATCTGTTGGATTATGGCTTTCCGGTTTTTGGTTAATACATTTTTTGTCAAGGTGATAAAGATTTCTTCTTCGATAACTCCCAGGATATCGATGACATCCTTGTCCTGGACTTCTCCACTGGACAGGGCAATGGCCTGATCCAGGATTTTTTTGGCGTCCCTCAAACTGCCTTCCGACGCTTTGGCCAACAGGTAAAGAGAATAATCGTTAATTTTTATATTTTCTTTGCTGCAGATATCCTTCAGGACTTTAGCAACGACCTCTTGAGGGATTCGTTTAAATTCAAAATGTTGGCACCTGGAGACAATGGTAGCAGGTATTTTGTGGAAGCCGGTAGTGGCCATAATGAAGTAGGTGTGGGGCGGGGGTTCTTCGATGGTTTTAAGTAAAGCATTCCACGCCGAGGTAGACAGCATATGAACTTCATCAATCACCACGACACGAAAGCGGTTTTTAATGGGTTTGTATCTTACTTTTTCCTTAAGGCTGCGAACTTCTTCTACGCCATTATTGGAAGCCCCGTCAATTTCGATATAATCCGGAGATTTATCTTCGGTGATTTCAATGCATATGGGACACTGATTGCAGGGTTCAATGGCCGGTCCGTTCTCACAATTGAGGGCTTTGGAAAGAATACGGGCCGCCGATGTTTTACCCACCCCTTTCATACCTGAAAAAATTAAAGAAGAATACAGTTTATCCATGCTGATTGCATTCTGGAGGGTTTTGGTGACATGGGGCTGGCCAATAAGATCCACAAATTTCTGAGGTCTATATTTTCGTGCTAACGCAAGGTACATAATCAGCCACTTTCATCTATAAAAAAGGGGCCCGGGAAATCCCGAACACATAAAGATATCTGCTTATTGCTGCTACCTTTCGGTCCTGACAAGGTTCGCAGGTCTTTATTGTCAGGTTCCCGGACCATTCGTTGTTTTCGTATTTGGTTTTGCATCTGCCCTGTTCAATGCCTATCATTCACCATTAACAATTAACACACATAAAACCTAAAACGGAGAGGGTGGGATTCGAACCCACGGTACCGTTTCCCGCACACACGCTTTCCAAGCGTGCTCCTTAAGCCGCTCGGACACCTCTCCATACGTCTGGGGTGCTCCATACCAGTACGGAGAATTCTTATTTTATAATTAATTGGGATTAATTGCAAGTCCTTTTGTGTTTTTTGTGCCTTTTTAGGGTACGAACGCCGTCCCTTTTTTGCGTGTTCCTGCGTCTAGTTTAGCTTTTAACTGTCTTTAAACGTAACGTGCAGACTGAGCTAATCCATTTGCTCCACCAGGTAGTTTTGGATACCCATTTGTTTGATCTGGTCCAACTGGGACTCCAGCCAATCGATGTGGTCTTCCTCGTCTTTAAGGATCGATTCCAATAG
>WVZO01000582.1 GCA_011772425.1 Candidatus Aminicenantota bacterium | reverse complement strand
CGGTGGGTGCTTTGAATCTTTTCCCCCCAGTTCTCCGCATGCCTGCCCGCATGGCTGTAGAAATGATAGGGTTTTAACCTTGTAATGCCTACATCCACTGCTCCGTAGTAACAGGCCATTTCTTTGATGGCCCGGACAAACTTATCTGTTTGTATTTCTTGTTTCTCACTGGCCGCCTCACCCCTGGCAGCACTCCGGGTGCTGCGAAGATAGGTAAATGCAGCTTCAAATAACGGCGAATAATATTCATCATAAAAAACATGTCCGGGCTCCCCAAGTTCAGGTTTCTGAAGAATCTTTTGATCGATTTCTTTCTTTTCCGGGTTTGCGGAGTAATATTTTTCCAACAGATGTGGGTGAAATTGAAGCATGTTCCTGGAGAACATGTAATCCCGTTCATCGTATTGTTCAACATTGGAGAGGTCCCGTTCCGGTCGGGAAGGGAAAAATTTAATCAATGAAAGGATAACCATCCCCATAGATAGTACCAGTATTGCCGTATTGACAACAGATACCCATGATATGGAAAGGAAAAGAATAAAAAAAATCCAGACCACTGAATTGACTGCCGCTGCCAGGAAAGACAAACAAGCGGCACGTTTTTCTTTTTCCAGGATGGAAGAAACCAGCAGCAGGACCAGGAACACATCGGTGATAATAAGAAATATCCAATTAATTATGTGCATCATTGTTTCCAGAACTCTTTTTGGTTTAAATATCCATTGAATGTTTTCTTGTATATCAACAACACGGGTACGAGGAAGGATGCGGTTTCGAAACAGATCACCCAGAAATTGTGAAGGGAAAAAACATCGGAAAGGTTTTCTTTCCACAGGTTGGGGAGGATACCGAAATTGAAGAGTTGGTCGGAGAAAGGATAAAATAATCTAAATCCGAAAGGTGCCTTAGCATCGATGGTTAAAAAATCCAGCAGCAGGTGAGAGAATGCCGCGATTACAATACCGAAACGTTCTCTTTTTTTTTTTAACCACGGCCAGAGGAGGAGTGCTGTCAGGCCGACGAAAAAAACGTTATGAGTAAAGTATTGGTGCATTTCCAGTCCTTTTTTCCCCAGGAATAAAAACAGGGTAAAATCGATGTCCGGGAGGTTGGCGATTATAATAAAAAAAGCCAGGGTTTTCAGGTTTTTTTTCTCTGAGAACCACTGCCATCCCACTAGGCCAACAGCAGTATGTCCAACAGGGCTCATCAGCTTCACCTTATTCTCAAGATATTCGTATAAAAGGTAGTATTATATCATGTTTATTTCTTTTTTTTTAGCCACGAAGGCATTTACAATGCGGTAAAAAGCACGAAGGTACACGAAGGAATGAGGTGAGAAAGACAGTTGACAAGAGGGAAGCGGAGAGGAGAAGAGAGTGAAAAGATAAGTTTAAGGTTTCCCCAAACGTTTGAAGCAACAGCCATCTTTTCAATTCATATCAATTGCAAAAGAGTTCTCCCGGCCGGTTGGTTCAGGTAAGGAAACCTTTAGATGGCGCGTATGCGCCTTCTATGGCTGCCCTCGCCGA
>WVZO01000066.1:990-44330 GCA_011772425.1 Candidatus Aminicenantota bacterium | reverse complement strand
AAGGATTAGCACGAGAAGAAGCAAGGTGGCGGGGATACTAATCATCCAGGTTTGCGGAACAATACTGGTTAGTGACTGTATCCAGGCGAATGCCGGAGTAAACGCTTCGGAAAAGGCAATCATATAAAATGCCACGGAAATAGCCTGGGAAAAGTACAATGATATCCCAATGGTGCTTCCTACCATGGAACCGAAATAAATTTTTTGCCTGTCCCCTTTCTTTATCAATTCATTCCTGGGGGCATAATAATGTTCTTCCCTATCAATAGGTCCATAAGATGAAAATCGTCTCATGTTCGGCCCCTTTTTCTTATCGATTCGTTTCGAGCAAATTGTATCAAAAGTTCAAAAGGAAAGCAAAACCCGCGAGCAGGCAGCATCTCAGAAAATTATCCACAAAAAGAGAAAAAAGAACACAAAAGGGGTATGTATTTTTTGCCTGGTGACTTTTTTATAAAACCAAGTTGACAGTTGGCAAAAGACCGCGCCTGAGAGGTCAGAAAATTTTAAAAAATTGCGTAAATTAAAAATTACGGATATAATGACATTTAAAAATTCGTTCGGATTATCTTATAAAAGGAGCTAATCGATGAATCAAAAAGCATCAACCTTTATTTCTTTATTTTTTATAATCGTACTGTTTGGTATGGTTTCTCCTTTTCAGCCCCTGGAAGCCTGCACCTCGGTATTGGTGACCAAAGGAGCTTCGGAAGACGGTTCCACCATGATCACCTACTCCTGTGATGGTGAATTCCATCCGCATATTCGCATGATACCGGCGGCGGATCATAAAGCCGGGAGCATGGTAGAGGTTCGCGACTGGCGCGGTCTCAAAGGTAAGATTCCCCAGGTCCCTCATACTTACAAAGTCCTAGGCCTGATGAATGAGCATCAATTGGCTATTGGCGAGACCACCTTTGACGGCCGGCCGGAATTGAGGAACCCGGACGGCANNCGGCATGTTTCATTATTATGCTCTCATGCTTTTTGCCTTGCAGCGTGCCAAAACCGCCAGGGAAGCTGTCACGGTGATGACAGACCTGGTAGAAAAATACGGGTATGCCAGCGAAGGCGAGTCCATTTCCATTGCCGACAAAGAAGAGGTGTGGCTGCTTGAAATCGTGGGTACAGGAAAAGGCGGGAAAGGTGCTGTGTGGGTGGCGGTGCGTATTCCCGACGGTATGGTATGCGCTCATGCCAATATGTCACGCATCCGCGAGTTTTCTCTCAATGACCCTGAAAACGTCCGCTATTCGAAAAATGTTATCTCCTTTGCTAAAGAAAAAGGATATTATAATCCCAAAGAGGGGAAGCCCTTCAGTTTTTCACACGTTTACAACCCACCCACCCAGGAGCAGGTGCGGTATTCTGCCCGCCGGGTGTGGAGTATCTTCCGCCGTACAGCACCCTCTCTTCATCTTTCACCTGGTTACAGTTCCTATGAAAAGAACGCCAAACCCTATCCGCTTTATATCAAACCGGACCGGAAACTGTCGGTGCGGGATGTTATTGCCCTGCACCGGGACCATTACGAGGGCACTGAATTTGATATGACCAAAGACGTAACCGCCGGTCCTTTTGGTGCCCCTGACCGCTGGCGCCCCATGAAATGGGAAGTAGAAGGTAAAAAATACGCCTGGGAAAGACCTATTTCTACTCAACAGGCCGGTTTTGTTCATGTGACTCAATCCCGGTCCCATATACCGGATCAAATTGGCGGTGTGTATTGGTACGGGTTGGATAATCCCTACACCAACTTTTTCGTGCCTTTTTATACATCGATCACCCAATTCCCCGGATCATATACCACGGGAACATTGTGGAAATTTTCCCGGGACTCTGCCTGGTGGGCCTTTAATTTTGTCGCCAATTACGCCAATCTAAGATGGAGTTACATGATAAAAGAAATTCAGAAGGTGCAGAAGGAAATTGAAGACATGACGTTTCAACTCCAGCCCGTTATAGAGGCCGCGGCATTAGAACTATTAAGGAAAAATCCCCACCTGGTTGAGACCTACCTCACCAACCACTGTGTGGTGAATGCCGAAGCCAATATAAAAAAATGGTGGCAGTTGGCTGATTTCCTGGTAACCAAATACAATGATGGGTATATCAAGAACGAGAAAGGGCGCCCACAGGAGATCGGTTATCCTGTAAAATGGTTAAAAAAAGAGGTCAAAGCCAATCCCAAAAAGAAGCGATTGAAACAGGAACGCAAAGGTGAGGGTGAATTATGAATTCGCTGCAAAGCGCCAACTAAAAAAGGTGCCCTGCGGGCAAGTGTAAATCGCCTGCGGCGAAAGGTTAGAAAGCCAGTGGGTCAGAGATTTTTTGTCTGTTTTCTTAAAATACAGAAATTTTGAATTCTCGGACAGCCTGTCAGCATGTGAAAAAAGGCAGCAGAAACGTATAATGTTGAGACGCGACCCCATTTATTTATCTGACCTTTTTTCAGAACTTAAAAATCGGTGTTCAGAACACCAAAATCGGTGTTCGGAACGCTGACATCGGTGTTCAAAGCCCCGAAATCCCAACGCTGAAACCAGACAATGAATAAAACGCCGATTAAATTTTTTGCCTGACCCTTTTTCCCCTTAAACTAAGCACCAAAGATTTTGAATCATTTACACACCCCATCTGGGCATCTTGAAAAGAGTGGCTTAGCTTTTCCAAGCACACCGAAAGCGTTCAAAGGCAAACCACTAATTCCATAACCAGCACTCAAAAAGTTATGCTGAGCTCCAGAATGAAAAATTTCGAACCAGCCGATACTAGCACCAAATATCTTCCATTTACCAACTCCAGCAATCATACCAATGCCTCCTCCAGCCGCATCGCTAAGGCAAGGCGCATTTCTTACAGTCCCTCGTATTCCTATCCTCTGAAAAACTCCTATTTGAACCCCATAACTAAATACGAATATATCTATGTAGGCGGTATTTTTATTTGTATCGCATTTTATTTCTGCACCTATCAACACATAACCAAATAGATATCCACCCCCGTTTGCAAAACCTTCTTCATATGTCCAATTTCCTCCTGGACAACAACAATTGTCATATAAACCCAATGGGTCTGTTATGTTTTTTGGATTTTCTCCAAATGCTTCATACAAGTTCATGGATCCCCGGTACCCCAGTGGGTCCCGCTGCTGAAACCTTCCCCTTTTAGCGTCATAATACCTGTTCCTGAAATAGTAGATACCTGTTTCCTCGTCTATTCTCCGTCCCTGGAAAGCATAAACAACTTTGGCGAAATTCTTAAACGTTTTGAGCTTGCCCTGGTGGTTGATTTTGTAAATTTCTCCGTAAGGGGAATACTCCAGGCGCACCGCACTATTCCCCTGATCATCGGTTAGAGCAGCGGTATCCCCACTGTGATTTTCATGAAAATAATAAGTCTTATCAACGGCTGTGCCGGAGTCGTTATAAATATTCACGCATAGGTGTTCATCGATTCCAGGTCCATCCACGAACTGGCGGGTCACTCGCTCTGCACCGGGTGTTTGCCCAATAGGAGCCACTCTCTCTCGCTCCTCCTTCACACGCCATTGGTTGTAATAAAACGTGCGCAGCACGCTTTCTTTGCTTACAGCACTGCTTCCAGGTTTTTTCACGGTGCGAGCGAAAAACTTTGAGGTGCGGCGGTTGAAAGCGTCGTAGGTATACCTGGAGACCAGGGAGTTATCCTTTTTGCGGCGTATTTTTATAATACGGTTGGCAAAGTCGTAGGTAAACAGGTACTTGCCGTCTTCGATCAAATTACCGTTGTTGTCATGAACCTGCCGAGTGCTGGCGAAAGTTTCGTATTCGTTCATATTGTTGATGCTTTGCGTTTTCGTCACCCCATTAACGGTGGTATTGAACCAGTTACCCACGCCGTCCAGTTTCCAGGTCTGGGTCTGAATGGGTGTGCCTGCAACTGCTTTCTTTTTCTTATTAGGCATTCCGCGTTTGAAATTCACCAAACGGTAGACTGAATCATACTTGTAAAATTCACTCAGATGCGGGTATGTAAGGTTTAACTTACGTTTCTTCATGTTTTCGCGGTTATAGGCGTAAGTATACGCTGCCAATGGGGTAGAACCCTTTAGATGGCGCATTTTTACCAGTCTCCCCATTTTATCGTAGCCTTTATCTTTATTACCGGAATTATTCAGCATGGTCAATCTGGTGCCGTTGGCATAGGTACGTTCCAGCACCCTGCCTCCGATATAGTCGTAGGCGGCAATTGGCTTGCTTGCCTCACTGTCTTTGATGGAGGTAAGCCGGTTGAGTTTGTCGAGGGTAAACTCTATTTTACGATCGTTGGGATAGGTCTGATCCTTCGGGTCGAAATTCCCGGTCCAGTTCATGGACAGCACTTTATTGTCCTGGATTTCCTCGATGGGGCGGCCTAACGAATCGTACTTACGCTCTACCACGCTGTCGTCATTGGAATTGTAGGGATTGTTGTTGTCGGTGGCCCTGGTAAGCCTTGACATACCATCGTACTCAAATGTTTGCCGGGTCGTTCCTCCAACTCCTTTGGCACACTTAATTTTTCTGCTTACCCTGCGATTGAGTGCGTCATAGGCCTGTGTTGATACGGTTCCATTGTTATCCGTGAACCGGATCACGTTGGAGTCACGATCATAAACCGCATCGTTAGTCGTGCCATCCGCAAATGTGGTTTTTACCAACCTGTTAAGATTGTCATAAGCATATGAAGTAGTATTTCCTTTATCATCCGAAACAGACACAACCCGTGAATTTTTGTCCCACCTGGAGGTTTCTATAATTTTGCCCTCCGGTTTCATCCGGCGAATGGTTTTCAGGGTACGTCCCAGGCCGTCGTGGACTAGTTCCGCTGCATTGCCGTCGGCATTGATATTGCCGCTGGTGTAAAGCCCCAGGGGATCGGGGATTATGGGACCCTGAGCGTCTGTGGTTTTTATAAGGAGTCCCCTGCTGTCGTAGTAGAAACGCCGGGTCTGTCCGATATTGTCCGTGGTACGCACCAGGCGATCGAGCGAATCGTACACATTGACGGTGGTAAACGTTTCCGGTGCAACCCGGCCGGAGGGATTTTTGTCTATCGAGGTTACCCGCACCGGGTTGGAATTCCGGTCGTATTGGGTAAGTGTCTCATTGCCTTCAGGGTCGATGACTCGTATATCACGACCAAGCCCATCGTAGAAAACCCCGGTAACTTTCGGTTCATTGGCAGGGCTGGCAGCCGTATTAAAGGTTACGCGAGAATTTCGATCATAATCGGTGAATCTGCTCACCCATCCATCTCCTTCTTTAAAATCTCCCTCGCTTAACTTCACCGGTCTTTTGGTAGTAACTCCGGCAGGCACGAACAGCTCTGAGTCGCTGCGAAAAACGCGGGAAAGCTCGTCATAGAAAGTGTGGGTTCTAGCGAGGAGCACATTGCCGGTGCTATTGTTGGAATTCCCCCATATTTCGGTTTGGATTACATTGGACGCAGGATCAAACTTCCTTCGTATTTCATTGCCTGCGGCATCTATTGTTTTTACCAGGCGGTCGTATCCGTCATAGACATAGGTGGTGACATCCCTCTTTCCGTCGCCGTCGTTGTCTTCAGCGTCAATGGCCTGGACCAGGTTTCCGTTTATGTCGTAGATGGATGTGACGGTGGATTCGTCCGTGGTCCCGGGAGCGTTTGTCACCTGGTATGCCCGGTCGCGCTCGTCATAGACGATTTTCACCCTGTTTCCCGGTTCTAGCCCGGCAGCAGCCATGGGGCTTATGGTTTCGATCACGTTTCCATTGGCATCGTACCGCTTTTGACGGGTAACGGTTTCATTTTTGTTTACACGGGATGTGGTTTCCAGCAGGTTATCCAGGATATCATAGGTAATGGTAGTGTCGATGAACTGCGGTAAATCGGGATTGTTACCGTCGCGATATTCGGTTTCGCTTTTAATAACGTTGTTGTTGTAGTCGTAATAAGTGCGGCTCTTATAGCCGAATGCCTTCAAACCCTTTTCTTTGGATTCACTTACATCTGCGGCGCGGGTAACTTCCACCACCTGGTTGAGTTGGTTTACGGCAAAATCGGTGCGGATGCCACGCCCGTCTATGGTATAGATGGTATTGCCCACCCGGTCGTATCCGAACCAGGCGCTGATCTTTGCAGGAGGTGCGGTTCCTCTATAACGTTGGGAGTGAGAAAAATCGGAAATGATCTCTTTTAAATACCCGCCGGTTAACTTATCAAACGGTTGTCCTGTGTTGTTCCTGCCACGCATTTTGTTCTTGCCGTCGCCGTCAGGATCGTTTTCAGGGTAGTACAAATACTGGGTGATTTCACCTTCCGGGGTTTCCTCCCATTCGATCTGTCCGAATTTATTGTAACTGGCTCGTTTTTCGATGTCCTGGATATTACCCCCCTCCACAGCGGCCTGGGGGGAACCGGTACGCAGGTGGACAGAGGGGTAGCGGGTTACGATAATATTTCCGCAGATACTGTACTTGCCATCTCCGTTTAAGTCTCCCTGGTTGAGATGGTCCTTGATCGAGCTGATATCGATATCGTACATTTCCACGATATCCCGCAGGGTCTGGCCACAGCAGCCCTGGGTATCCAGACCACCTTCGAAATAGTCGGGGATGTACTCTGTTGTGTATCGCCCCGGTGAATTTTTCCCCTTATTTTGCGGCTTATAATCGGGGTCATTGCCCCGCTCTTCAATGACTTTCCACAACTGGTTATAAACCGGCTCGTACTGGTAGGTGACTTTGAGATAGTGTTGATCCGCTCCCCGGGAGTCGGGATAGCGAATACTGGAAAGTTGGTTCCCGGTTTGGAATTGGTCCTTGCTGTGGGTGTCATATGGAGAAACGGTACGAGTCCCGTCAGGTTGAATGGTCTCATGAAGAAGGCCGGTGGGAGTATATTTGTATTGGGTAATAAAACCGGCGGGGTCCCCGGGGCGGATGCCCCGCGTCTTTTCCTCTTTCTTAATTAAATTTTTGTTAATATTATATGAATACACGGTTTCGTTATTGCTGCGATCTTTGATAGTAACAACTTCCCTGGGCAGCTCCAAATTGTCCGGGTCTACACCCTGATTGATTTCCCGGCGAGAGTAAATAATGGTGCCGCCGGCCGGTATGCCGCTGGAGTTGGTTCCTCCCCACTCCTGCTTTATCAGCCTGTCATCGTCATTATAGTGGTTGATCACACTGGGAGGCCCGTTTACCGCTGTCTCGTTGGGGCTCGTGATGGTGAGCAGGTTGTGATTGAGGCTGAGGTCTTCATATCCTGAGGAATACGTGTATTTTATTGTCTTTCCGTTGGGGAAATCGTTCGTGTTGGGGGTACCGGTTACAGCCGGGCTGGTGACAGCGATCAAATCCCCTTCCGGGCTGTAGGAGTAGCGGACTTCCCTGCCCATAAAATCCTTTACCTTTTCCAATCTGCCGGAATCATTATAAAAGTATTGGATTTTCCTGCTGAGAGAATCTAACACAATGTAAAGTTTTCCATTGTTGTGATATTTGAACACCAGGCTGTTGCCACAGCGGGTAATAATGGCGGCGAGACGCCCGGCACGTCCTGTGCCATCCAATGGGTAAAATTTGCAGACCGTTCCGTTCCGGTTTCTTAAGAGTAGATACCCATCTTTGTCTTTGAGCAATTTTTTGAAATGGTATTCCGGCGGAATGTGGTTTTCCCCGGAATCGATGGTATAGGGATCGCCCCTGCCATATCCGTTGTAGTAAATCACCACATTGGGGTCATCCGGGTGGGGCACAAAACGCTGGTGGTAGTTGTGGCACCAATTCCACCCCATAACGCCGGGGAAATTGATGCGGCTGCGATAGGTACGCTCCAATTTATAATTGATGCCTCTCCCGGGAATTTCCAGGTCTGTTTCTTCTACCACAAACTCCAGGTTGTTGATATTGATCGGGTCACCTGCCTGTTCATCGGTTTGATTGGGAGATTGCCTGCTTTCATCCGAACAGTTCTCGCTGCAAGCTGTTCCTGCTTTATTGGGGGGACATGGCTTTTTATCCTTATTTTTGGTGGGGCTGTTGTAAGGGGTTTCTTTGGTAGTAAAACCTTCGCTGTTGTCCGTGACTGTGCCATCGGCCCTACCGGTAACCGCAACGGTGGAAACACAGGCAGCAGTAACCCCGTCGGTAAGTTCCCATGTGCACGCAGCAAACCCGTTAGGAGCGTTTTCCTTTCGAGCGAAATAACCATGCCAACGGTAACTTGGCTCGTACCTCACAATATCCGGGACCTTTGAAACCGGGCTGCCTACCGGCTCGCCGCTTTCGACAGTGCCGTCGGTATAATGCCTGGTCATGGTGGGTTTAAAAGTAACCTTTTCCCCGACCTCTCCGTCATCGACTTCTATTCTATGGATCTGCCCTTTTACTTCGATAATGGAGGTGCCGGTAACCGTAACGCCGTCCGTCGCGGTCCAGGTACATTCAACCTTGCTGTCCGGGACGTTTTCCTTGCGAGCGAAATAACTACGCCAGAGACCTCCTGGCTCGTACTTCACAATATCCGGGACCGTTGAAACTAAACTACGCCCCGTCCTAATATAGCTTACGACAGTACCGTCGGTATAATACCTGGTGGGGGTAGGGTAAAAAGCGCCGGATCGGCCTAGCTTCCCATCAGTGACTTCTATGCGATCGATCTGGCCCTTCACCTCCACCGTGGATGTCGTGTATACCGTGGCCCCA
The DNA here is from genome assembly GCA_011772425.1 of Candidatus Aminicenantota bacterium. Classification (GTDB taxonomy): domain Bacteria; phylum Acidobacteriota; class Aminicenantia; order UBA2199; family UBA2199; genus JAKAGC01. The sequence continues at coordinate 35,616 of WVZO01000066.1, read as the reverse complement.
TTGTCTGTGGCTTTCCATTTACACGTGACCGTGCAGTCTTTTGCACCATCAAAGCGAGAGAGAAAACATCTTGTTTTATGTCCAGTGGTGTCGCAATTATAGTCCAAAATACGACTCGGTGTCGTTGATACCAAAGTATATCTACCCGTATTCATGGTCTTTTGGGTACCGTCGGAGTAATACAAGGTCATTTCAGGATAGAATTTTTTGGGATAACTACCCGGAGAATGCTTATCGATGAACTTCCTTGAAGTACCATAGTCAGCGACTCTTCTTCCTACCGAACCATTGGTAACTTTGATACTTACTAATTTCTTTTGGCTCCAGGCGAACCCGTTTGCAGCGAAAAGTAAGGATACCAGTGCCAAAAGAATAAAAATACTTATTTTTCTTCCTGCTTTCATGTTAAACCTCCTGGTAGAATGTATTTGATCCTTTAACATTGTTTCTCCCTGTCAAATGATCTGCCTGGATTATATTGGATTGCTGTATCAAAAGATATAAGAAATGATTCAAAAATTATAACATTTGATTCAAAATGTGTTTTTCGGTGCTGAATTTTCGGTATGTATGCTTTTGATGCCGTACTTTATCCTGTTGATGTGTAGAAGTTATTCTATTCTAGGCACCAAAGATTCGGTAGCCCCTGGCTTTTAAACGTTCCGATGCCTTTCGCGCCGTCTTTTAAATTTTCTGCCTGACCCTTCTTCCTTATCATGGAGATAAAAAACCCATCTTTATAGAAATCAATTCGTTGACAAATGAATGTTTCCCTTCTAAAATATCATTTCAGGAAAAAACGATTTTCCTATGTTGTCATTAAAAAAAACTTTCCCATGACGTTCATTGAACAAATAAGGAGTGAACATGAAGAAAATAATCTTGCGGATTAAAATCGGGATCCAGGGTTTTGTGGCGCTCAGTGCCCTGCCCAGCGGAGCGTTGATGATGATTTTTCCCCGGGGATTCATAAAGGAGATGCCGATCTCCATGCTGGAGGGTTCACCCTTCAATGATTTTTTCTGGCCGGGGCTCATTCTCTTCGGAATTATCGGCCTCGGCCATGCGGCAGCCCTGGTGCTGAGTTTGAAACGTCACCGCCAGTTCGGCCAAGCCGCGGCGGTGATGGGCCTGGGCCTTATGATCTGGATTTTCGTGCAAGTGAACATGATCGGCGGAGGCCACTGGCTCCAGTACCTCTACTTTGCTCTCGGCGTGGGAGAAGTCTCACTGGCGGTCCTGCTGTTGAAAGAGTAAAAAAATGGGGGTGATGCCTCTATGAAAAGCAGCAGAACAGAGGTCGAGTGCAGTGTTTTATCAAGTTTTGTGGGCATGCTGCAACGTTATGACTACATTGCCCTTTTTGTGCCCCTGGTCAACATACTGGTGGGCCTCGACCATCTGTTCCAGTGGATAGTTTCTGTCAATGACCGGTTTTAACTTTCCCGCTTCAACCAACTCCTTAAGTAATTGTAAATGTTCAATAGTTCCATTCGGGCTGCCATCATCCACCGATATGTATTTCCCGCCCAGGGCCAATGCCTTCTTACACTGTAATTTCAACTTTGAGCTTTTCCATTTGCCAACCGCATCAAGGATAAAATCATAGGTCTCTCCTGTGCTTATTGAATCCTCCCTTGTATAATCAATTAGTTTATCGGCTCCCAGAGATTTGACCATTTCCAGATTGGCCGTACTGCAAACCCCGGTTACTTCCGCCCCGTAATGCTTAGCGATCTGCACAGCTGCCGTTCCTATCGAACCGGACGCTCCATAAATCAGAACTTTTTTTCTGTTCTGGATATTCCCCTTTTTCAGAAAATCCAGAGCCAAAAGCCCGCCGTAAGGGATCGCCGCAGCTTCCTCATAGCTTACATTAACAGGTTTTAATGCTATCACACTGTCTTCTCTCAGGCATTTATACTCAGCATATGTGCCCATCTGTATTCTTATGGGGGACTTAACGGTCCAGGCAAAAACCGGGTCTCCAATTTTAAACAGTTTTACCTCGTTGCCGACAGATTCAACCTCTCCGGCTAATACCATCCCGAGAATGGGATTTCTCGGTTTTGTAAAACCCAACACCAGTCCCATCATGATTCCCATTGGATGCCAGCGAGGAAGTTTAAAACCCCTCACTATACAGTCACTTGCAGTTACAGTTGTAGCGATGATTTTTATACATACTTCATTTTTCTTGGGAACCGGTTTTTCGACTTCTCTGAGCTCAAGAACCTCCGGGGGTCCGTATTTTGTACATACAACTGCCTTCATAAGTATACCTCCTTTTGTCAGGTTTTATTATTATGTACCACGTTTATGACGACATTTCCCTTCTTGTGCCCTTTGTCAACATATCTATGCGCCTCCACTATTTGTTCCAACGGATAGCTTCTATCTATGACCGGTTTTAGCTTTCCCGCCTCAATTAGCTCTCTAAGGAACATTAAATCTTCAATCTTATTGCTTACTGCCCAAAATATTACTTTCTTGCTGCTAGCCATTGACGTCCATATCTTGTGAAGAATAGTCTTCATCGTAGGGAAGGTTGTAAGATAGATTCCACTTTGCTTTAGCGAGCTTTTTGAACGCAAAAACGAAATCTTACCTACCGTGTCAAAAATAACATCATAGGTTTGGCCACTTTCTGTGAAATCCTCTTGAGTGTAATCAATTACCTTATCAGCTCCCAGGGATTTCACCATTTCCAGATTCGTGGTACTGCAAACCCCGGTAACTTCCGCCCCAAAGTATTTGGCAAGCTGTACTGCAAAAGTACCTACCGATCCAGAAGCACCATAGATAAGAACTTTTTGTCCACTCTGGATATTTGCTTTTCTAAGAATAAGCAAAGCTGTGACTCCCCCATTAGGAACAGCGGCGGCTTCCTCATAAGTTATATTATCTGGTTTTATTGCCACCATCCCGTGTTCAGGCAGACATTTGTATTCAACATAAGTACCCATTCCAAAACCGTATGCAAAAACCCGGTCACCTTTTTTAAACAGTTTTACATCTTTGCCTACTGATTCAATTTCCCCTGCTAGCTCCATCCCTAGTATTTTTCTTCTTGGTCTTATGAAACCTACCATTATTCGCATGGGGAGCCAGAACGGTGCAGGGAATGTAAAACCTCGAATTTTTGTATCCGCTATATGTACTGTTGTGGCATGTATTTTTATCAGAACTTCATTGTCTTTAGGAACTGGTTTTTCTACCTCTATAAGCTGAAGAACATCCGGTGGTCCGTATTTTGTGCATACAATCGCTTTCATAAGTTTCCTCCTCTATTGTTTTGATCGGTCATTCTTAGAGTAGTTGACCATAATCTAGCCTATAAGTTTATAATACCTAACTCTTAATAAAAATCGTAAGCGCTAAAACGCTTTAAAACACATTATACTCAAGAAACTTTATTTTTTCAATTCAATTTCAGGAGTATTTATGGGAGAAAATTAAAAACTTCTTTTGATGATTCTGCCTTCAGGGATTAGTTGAAGATGTACTTTAATTGACGCTTATCAATCTTTAGTCAGGTAAAAACTTCCTTAAATTGATTTTCACTCTCTTTTTATTACCGAGGTCAACCCTTTTACCGCCAAAGTCTCCGGCATAGAGAGTGACAATTCCTTTGTTAATTTTATGGGACAGGCAAAGTAAAACTGGTTAGCGTTTGAACCGGTTGAACCGGTAAGTTCAGCGGCTGAAACGTTCGGCTTGAACAGTTGAAACAAGACGAAACAGCAGCTTAAACTAAAATATTTCGTCTAAATCCCACAATTTTTTGGCAAAAAACTATAGAATTTTGTCGAAATATTTCACGTACAGCCGCTGTAGTGATGCAATATAAATGCTGTAACCTGCCGTTTCAGCAGCTTTAATCAAAAAATTTCGTCAAAAAATCATGGTTTATTGCCTAAATTATTTGGATTTTTGGCGAAATTTTTGGATTACAACCGCTTAAATGATATAATATAAAGGCTGTAACCGGTTGTTTTAGCAGCTTAATATGAATAAACAGCCTTTAAACGGCTGAAAGGAGGTATACTTATGGCGGAAGAAGTCAATGCCATCCGGGCTTATACCCCCCGCGTGGAACAGGGTAAGACAGTGGAAATAGAGGATGTTGCCGCGCTTATCGCGGGGCGCACCACCTTCAACGGCGGGGCGGTTGTTAATCTCATCTGGGAGCTCAGGGAGTCCATCACCTTTTATGCCCTGGCCGGGCGGCCTGTACACCTGAAAGGCCTGGGAACCTTCTCACCCAGGATAGATAAAGATGGGGTTTTCAGTCTCAATTACCGGCCGGATAAATGGCTTAAAAGTGAGTTGAATGTAAAAAGCAAGTTCAAGGGCAATGTAGTGAACAAGGACATGATCGGTCAGCCGGTAACGGAAATGATCAAGCGCTGGAATCAGGAACACCCCGATGATACGATAAAAATTAAAAAAAAGTAATCAATTTTTAATTGTTAATTATTAAGTTGATTTCTTGACTGGCACCTTACTATATCTACAGGATGGACATAAAAACTAAAAAAGAAAAACTTAAAAAATTTAAAAATGTCCATCCTGAAAATACTAAGCCTCCGGCAGCCAGGGGCTCTTTTTATAAAAACCGCCCCTGGACCCCGCAAAAATTTTTGTTTAGAAAAAAAAAGAAAATAGAAAGCAAGTTGAAGGCTTCCCAAAACGTTTGAAACAACATCCCCTTTTTCAATTTATGTCAATTTCAAAATTGGTTACTCAGTTGGCTGATTCTGGTAAGGAAGCCTTCGAGATGGTCCGAAGGACCTTCTGCGGCTCCCCTCGCCGAGGGGTTGATTTTCTTTAAGTAAGCGCTTATACACCAAAGATTCGGTATCCCCTGGTTTTTAAAAGTTCCGATGCCTTTCGCGCCGTTTTTTGATCTTCAAAAGATAACTCCAGCACTCCCCCAAGATTCTCCCTGATCTTTAATATAGCAATATCTTTGATATTAATCGCTTCATTTGCCAATGTGGTGGTGATGTCCGCCAACACCCCCGGTTTATCCTCTATCTCTACCCGGATGTCTACCAACGGATTAATAAATCCCTTGGTACCAGCAGGCATCTTAACCCGGGTTTTTTGTGCCCGCTGGAGTTCCCTTTTAAAGTTATCCTTCTCCAGGCATTCTTTCAGAGAGTTGAAGTACCGGACTAAATTGTCCACCGCGGATATGATATTTTGTTTATTGTCCTGGAAAATATGACTCCACACCGAATAGGAACTCTGGGCAATCCGGGTCAAATCCCTGTAACCACCAGCCGCCAGTTGATAAAAAATATCACTTTTCTCTTCTTGAGCGATGAAATTGATCAGGGATACAGCCACAACATAAGGCAAATGACTGATGTGGGCCACCAACCGGTCGTGAAATTCAGGAGAAATCTTGATAATCCTGGCACCTACTTTATACAGGAGATTGATCAACAGGGCCATTTTCTCATCCGCCGGCTGGCGGGTTTTGCCTGGTGTTAGCACGTACACGGCATTCTGGAAGAGAAACGGATTGGCCTGACCGATTCCCCCCCTTTCGGAACCGGCCATGGGATGCCCACCAATAAACGACCAGTTACTATCGGCAGCGGACACGGACAGTTGATCCGCTGTCCGGGTAATCGAGACTTTGGTAGACCCCATATCAGTAATCAATAAATCCTTCCACTTTTTTAAGGAGACGATTTTTGGGAGCAGTTCGATATTGGTTTTTATGGGGGCTGCCAGGAACAAGATGTCGACGTCTTCAGGCAGTTCTTCCAGTTTTGGTACAGCCGCGTCAATGTATTTCAGTTTCGCAGCTCTTTGCAGGGTATCTTCAAAATCCACCCCATTCACTTCGACATCGGGCAGAAATTTCCGGATTGCCGCGGCCAGGGAACCGCCGATTAACCCAATACCGACAATAGCGACTTTGGTTTTTGAAATGTTTTTTTTGGGTGCTATAGTTTCCTCCCTATTGCTTCAGCAATGGCTTTGGTTTCTTTCATCAATTGGTCAAATTGATCGGGATACAGCTGTTGAGCTTTATCGCTTTGGGCTTTTTCCGGGAACGGGTGGACTTCCACCATGATACTGTCTGCACCAGCCGCTGCCGCCGCCCTGGCCAGGGGGATCACTTTATCCCGGAAACCCACCGCTCGAGAAGGATCAACCACAATAGGCAGGTGGGTCAACTCCTTTAATACAGGAATTGCAGAAATATCCAGGGTGTTTCTTGTTTTAGGCTCAAACGTTCGTATGCCCCGTTCACACAGCATGACTTTATGGTTACCACCGGTCACCACATACTCAGCAGCCATTAACCATTCATCAATGGTGGCTGACAATCCTCTTTTTATCATGACCGGTTTTTCGATGTTGCCCATACCTTTCAGCAATTCAAAATTCTGCATATTGCGGGGTCCCACCAGGAGGATATCCACATATTTCAAAAAATCATCGATATGGTGCGTATCAAGAATTTCACTGATCACTAACATGCCATTATTGTCAGCGGCTTGACGCAGTAATTTCAATCCCTCCTTTTCAAGCCCCTGAAAACTATAGGGAGACGTCCTGGATATAAACGCATCCCCTCGCAAAATCTTCGCCCCCATGGATTTACAAATCATGGCCGCAGTTTCGATCTGTTCCTCACCTTCCACAGCACCTGGCCCGGCCATCACAACGATCTTATCCCCACCAATGGTCACACCGTTTTCAAACGTGATGACCGTGTCTTCCTGGCGGAAATGACGGCTTACCAATTTGTAAGGTGCTGTAAGGCGTACCACATCTTCTACGCCGTCTAATGCCCTAAGGTCACTGATATCAATATTTTCCAGGGGACCGGTTATCCCGATCAATGTCACCCCACCACTTTGGGAAGGATGCGCTTTCAACCCTTCATCCTTCAGGAAATTGATGATATCCTGCTTTTCATCTTCCGTGGCTTCAGGCCTCATCTTAATGACCATGGTTACTTCCTATCCAAAATCTGATTATCCCTAATTTTATGAATTTGAAACAACCCTGTTTATGACGTTTGCTACAATGGGCAGCCTGTCCTCTTTAATGGAGCATATCGCTACCCGTATTCCTTTGGGTAAAGGAATCAAAAATATATTCTCCTTTTTTAATTTCTCTACCTCTTCCTCCGGGTTGGCGTTGTCACATCTAATACTAACAAAGAAACCATCTCTATAAGGAGTAGCAACTTCTTTATTAATATGGTTCATAAACGCCTCTGACCGTTTGCGAAGAACCGTCTTCCAGTGATTGAATTCATTATAATAGCTCGCTAATGCCTCTTTATTTTTATAAAGTTCAATCACCAACAACTGCCCCAGGGAATTGACACTTCCATGTGTACCCCTATTGGAAATAGCGATTATATTTTGAAATTCATCATGGACCTTTTGATCGTTGTGAATCCCAATCAACGCAGCCGTTCGCAATCCATATTTTGAAAGACTTTTGGATATCGTGTAATCTATAATTGCAAAAACATTGTCGTTCAAATGGTCCAATTTTTGAAATACCTGTTTGTTTTTTTTGTCGGCAAAATCCATATAGGCGACATCCAGAAAAAAAATAATCGGCCTATCTACAGTATTAAGATAAGCAATAACATCATCCCATTCATCCAGGCTGAGGGAATACCCGGTGGGGTTATTGGCCGGGGAATCCAACATAATAAAAATATTATCCTGTTTTTTGCCAACCTCTTCGACTTTCTCTTTAAACCCCTCAATATTAAGATATTTATTGTCTTTAAAAAGGGGAAACGTGGTAATTTTTCTATAATTATCCTCGGCAATTCCTTTATACGGGGCCCAGTACCAGTCAGGGACAATAATGGCATCTCCAATCTCGGTGTAGTTAATAATAGCATGGCGTATACCGCCCATGCCGCCAGCCACAGCCACAGCCGAAACCGGGGTAGAAGGAAAATATTCCTGGAAGCAAAAATATTGAATGGTTTCCAGGAAATCCGGGAACCCCTGCTGCGGGGAATAGGCAGACACCCGTTTCATGTCCAAACCAGGGATTAAACGGTCTACGGAAGGAAATGTCACCAGGATTCCGTTATCATCCAACAGTGCACCGATGGTACCGTTAATGACTTTTTCCTCGCCGATTTCCGCAGCTCTTTTTTTAGCCTCGCCGAGATTTTTAAAAATAACATCGCTGTACACCTGCCCTCTTTTGTGTGAATTGGCAAACATGGATTAGCCTCCTTTTTCAAATTTTAAGTGTATTATTCAAGGCTTGTTTGATTCTTAGATTAAGCCTTTTTGGATTTCTTGGATATGGAAATAATACTATAACCCATAACCGCCTTTTTTTCAAGTACTTTGTGTCATAAATTTTTCATATTTTTTTTGTTTTTATTTAGCCACCAGGTCACAAAGACACAAAGACGCACGAATGTGTCCCTTCGTGCCTTCGGCGACCAGGGGGCTCTTTTGAAAAACCGCCCCCTGGACCCCCGCAAAACTTTTTATTAGAGTGTGTTCTTCTTAAGTCAAAAGTATTAGCCTCCGGGGCCGAGGGGTGAATTTGACCGACTAACATGATATAATGAACGGACAAAATAAAAATAAACGACTGAGAACCAGCAAGGAGTAAGAATAGTATGAAAGAAGTAAAAGCAGCAGTAGATAAAATCATTGAGCAACTTGAAAAGGTAATCTATGGTAAACGGGATGTTTTACGAAAAGTATTGGTTTGCCTGCTGGCTGAAGGTCATCTGTTGATGGAAGATGTGCCGGGAACGGCAAAAACCCTTTTGGGCAAGGCTCTTGCCCGGACATTGGGAGGGATGTTTCGGCGTCTCCAATGTACGCCGGACCTTTTGCCGGGTGATGTTACCGGGACGAATATTTTTAATCAGAAGACCCAGGAATTCGAATTTCATCCGGGACCGGTACTGACCCAGATTTTATTGGCAGATGAGATTAACCGTGCCACTCCCCGTGCCCAGGCAGCACTGCTGGAATGCATGGCTGAGGGGCAGGTGAGTGTGGAAAACAAGACCTACCGCCTCAAACGTCCTTTTTTTGTTATCGCCACCCAGAACCCGGTGGAACATGAAGGCACGTTTGCCCTACCGGAAGCGCAGTTGGACCGGTTTCTCATGCGTTTGACCATGGGTTATCCCTCTGTTAAAGCCGAAGACCTGATGTTGGTGAGGAGTGAGCAAATCGACCCGTTAACCCAGGTTAAACAGGTACTAAAGTTGGAGGACCTGGTGGGTTTCCAGGATCAAATTCGCCAGGTGCATGTGGTTCCGCCTATCCGGGAATATATCATCCGGGTGGTGGCATCGACCCGGGGTCACAAGGATTTTATATTGGGTGCAGGGCCGCGTGCTACCAAGGGACTGTACCGGGCCAGCCAGGCCATGGCAGCCGTATCCGGCCGCGACTTTGTGCTGCCCGATGATGTCAAACAATTGTTCCCCTGGATTCTTTATCACCGTGTTATCCTTAGCGCTGAAGGCCGCCTCAACAAGCGTTCTGTGAACCAGGCAGTGGATAAAGCCGTGAGTATGATTCCCGCTCCCTTAGCAGAAGCCCAACCCCTTGTGGTGGAGAGATGACCCATGACGCCTGCACAGGCTGCTGCCGGTTCCAATGAAGATTTTCGTAAGAAAATCCATAAATCTCACCGGTTGCAAAAATACGGCTGGGGGATTTTCCTGGCAGCAGTAATGGTTTTACTTTCGGTTTTCTCTGGGGGTTTTTTTCTTTATTCGGCAGTGGTGGTGACCATCTTGCTGTTATTATCCATGGCAATGGCGTCTACCAGCCTGTTATCAATAGATATTCACCGCAGCCTTCCCCACAGGGAAATTACCCTGGGGGAGGCGATAGACGCATGGTTAGTGGTGCACAATCAAAAGGCCCTTCCTGCCTTCTGGATTTTCTGGAAGGATCACATTGATACGGGTCTGGATGTGGAAGGTGTTTCCTGTTATTATGGTACCCTCTTGCCTGCCCGCAAACGTGAATTGAAGTACAAGCTTCACAGCACGCGCAGGGGTTTGTTCCGGGTGGGGCCGGTGGTTATGGAAACCAGTGGTCCCTTTGGTTTGGTTCGGCGATTCCTGGTGAGTCGTACCGTGGATTTTGTGACGGTGCTGCCTCCAGTGGTTCCTATTGGCAAAGGGTTGGCTTTGGGGCAGCGGCCCATTCACCAGGTGCCGCGGCGGCGGAGTATTTTTGAAGACCCGTCGCGGTTCATGGGAGTGCGAGATTACCGTCCCGGTGACAGCATGCGCCGCATCCACTGGCGCGCCACGGCACGGTCCGGCAATATCCAGGTGAAACTTTTTGAACCATCCGTATTAACCGGCGTTTTACTGGCCGTGGATATGGGGCTGGGCTCTTACCCACAAACACGAACCAATCCTGAAAAAGTCGATCCACTGTTGGAGTTCACTGTGACCGCAGCCGCTTCCCTGGGAGAATACGTCCTGGCGGGTGACCAACAGGTGGGATTAATTTCCAATGGAACCGATGCAGCGGATCAATACCCGGAGGATTGGACCGGTGGGAGTTTTCGTCGATTGGACCAGGCATTGGAAAAAACCCGGTTTCACCCAAGGATCACCGCTTATCAACCCGTAGAATTGGTCCCTGCCAAAGGTTATTGGCAGCATCAGCGGTTACTTACTGCACTGGCACGGCTGATACCTTCTGCCAGTATCGATCTCCCGGATTTATTAATGACTGAACTACCACGTTTGCCTCGCTCCCTGGTGCTATTAGTGTTGACACCGGTCCTCGATGCAGCACTCAGCGGCGTGCTGGAGAGCCTGAAACGGTCCGGCATTGAAACCGGTGTGGTATGGATTCGGCTGCCGGAGGAACAACCATCCCTGCCTGAAGCTCTTCCTTACAACATACCGGTTTACCCGGTGAGCAGCGATGCAGACCTGGAGCAACTAGGAGGTCAATCATTATGAAAAACGAAGTACCTGTTTGTGAAACGCATCGTCATAAAGAAGCAGAGTATCAATGCGAGAAATGTCTTAAANNCCCGGCGCATTGTTATTACCACCGGACCGACAACTGTAAAAGAGGTAATCTCTGCCAGCCCCGATATCCTGAAACAGATTGCTGCTGCTATTACCAATCATATTATTGTGCCTGCGGCCATTATTGTTATGGTCAGTGCTTTTTTGTTTTTCTTATTGGATGTACGTTCGGTTTACCTGGGGGGGACGGCTCAATTGAAACGGGTGGGTTTTTTCTTTGTGACTGCCACGGTGCTGATTGCCCGGTATGGTAAAGTTCATGCTATTAAAAAGCGGCAGAATATTTATACTGCCATACTGGCGCTTGCTACTTTGCGTGCCATGATGTTTTATTCCGGCGGCATGAAGGCCACCCTTGTCAACATCGTGGTGATATTTATAGTATGGCGTTTTGCCACCAGTGTCACCAACAACCTGGATATCGAGGAAGACGAGGAACCGGTGACTAAAAAATATGAACACCGTTTCTACGGGGTGGAGCGGCTGAAGCACGAAGAAATAGAACGTCAATTGGAATTAAACCCCGACCGTTATGTTCCCATGAAGATAGAGGAAAAAAAGAAAAAAAAGAAAGGATTTTTTGGGAAGTGGCTGCAGGGGGCGGATGCTCACGGCAACCCTGCCAGGTCTGTGGCCCGGCTTGCCATGCTGGCTGTTCTTGTGTTTGCCCTGGGTGAATCCATTATTTTGGCCGGTCCGCCAGAGGTAGGAAAGCGGGCACTGACAGCAGTAATTGTCTTTTTATTTTGTACCGGCATTGTCCTGGCCGCCGCCTCATCTACGGGTACCTATCGTCATACCCGTAAGCTGGGTGGAAAAGCTTCAATCGGTATGGTCCCTATTAAAATCACTATTGCTGTTCTTTTATTGGTAATGATATTGGCCGTGGGGTTGACAGTTCCGGGCATTAGATATGAGGGAAGCGGTCTAATACAACCAAAAAAATTTGTCGGACCAGGCGGTAGCATTAAAGGCAAAGAGGAAAGCCGAAGTCAATCCGTTGACCGGGAAAGTAAACAATCCCGGAAAGATAAAGATTCTCCAACCGGCAAAGAAGGGGAAAAATCGCAAGATCAGGATCCCGGGGATCAGTCGGGGAGTCAATCCGGGTCCGGTTCTATTATGGACGTTTTTACCTCCATTGGCAAACTCTTACTCATCCCCCTTGTCCTGGTTTTCATTGTGCTGGTTATTTATGGACTGGTCAAACTCTGGCCGGCATTAAAAAACTGGCGAATGGGATTAATGGACCGTATACGCAAATTACTGGAGAAACTTAAGTCGTTGTTAAAACTTCGCCGGTCCGGGCGTGACTCTGAGGCATTGGATCAAATAGACCCATTGGCGGGGGTGTCTACTATTCATACGCTGCCGCCCCGTGAAGCTATTTTAAAGGCTTATTTTTGTCTCCTGGGATTCTTTGAACAGATCGGACACCAGCGGCAAAAGCGCCTCACCCCCTATGAATTTCTTTACTCTTTGCCGGAGCGCCTCAAATACCTGGCGGAACCCGCAGGCAAACTTACTGATATATATGTTAGCACGGCTTACAGTCGCAAGTCGCCAACGCCTGAAGACAGCAAAAAAGCATTGGAAGCGTTATCCCGTCTCCAGCATCTTATTGGAAACCGCCAGAGTCAGTAGGTCGTACCCCGGTTTGTGAAAGGAGAAAACGTAAATTATTCTTTTTCGCTCACTTCAATTTCGATCGAGGCATTGGGATCGGAATAACTCTCTTTACTGGAGATCATTTCTACTTCCCACTTGAAGTTACCGATTTTGGTGGGACCGTTGTAAGTACCACCTTCCATTTTTGTGACGTTGCAGGTTTTTTTGTCGGCAATCGGGGTATTAACCGCCACGGTGATGGTTATAGACTTCTGCCATGATTCCTGTCTTGGGAATTGTTTGGTCTCCTCGTTGCAATAAAATGGTTCCAATAATCTTTCCGAGTGATCCTCTTTTTTTCTGAAAACCGTTACAGAAGTATTTTCGCCTTTTAAATTGTTCGTGACACTGCCCTCAAAAAAGTGATTCATTTTGCACCTCCTAATATCTTTGTTTTTTGTTCCTTTAAACGGCTAATCTTCCCGGTAAAAATTTTGGACATGGAAATAAATATTTAACATTTCTTTGCTTTTTTGTCAAGAGGGAGTCTTAAATTCACCGTCTATTTTTTTACCCCGAAGATACCGGGAAAAAACCGTTAAGTTTTTAAAACCTCCTGGTGTAGATGTGACAATAGGGAGTGCCATTCTTTTTTTGGTAGTATTGTTGATGGTAGTCTTCTGCTTTCCAAAAGATTGAGGCTTTAGTCAGCCGGGTTGCTACGTTGTAACCTTTGGTTTTCAGAGTATTGATCAACTTTTGAGCGGTTTCCTTCTGCTTCTCATCCTGGAAGAAAATTTCAGACCTGTACTGTTCGCCGATATCCGGCCCCTGCCGGTTGACCTGGGTGGGGTCATGGGTTTCAAAAAAGAGTTTTGCCAGTTCTTCATAGCTGACTTTCGACGGATCAAAGATGACTTCCACCGCTTCTGCATGACCGGTAGTGCCGGAACAAACTTGCTTATAAGAGGGGTTTGGGGTATGACCGCCGGTATAGCCTACAGTAGTAAAAAGCACGCCTTTTGTTTTCTGGAAATGATATTCAGTGCCCCAGAAACAGCCGGAGGCAAAAATTGCCCGTTCTGTTTTTTCAATGGGCACAAAATTCATTGAAATGGAGTTGACGCAGTGACGTGTGTTTTTCCTGGTAAACCCTTCTCCAAAAAACACATGCCCCAGGTGACCGCCGCAGCGGGCACAAAGGATTTCCGTGCGCATTCCATCCGCATCCGCTGCCCGTTTTACCGCCCCGGAAATCTCATCATCAAAACTGGGCCAACCACACCCGGAATCAAATTTAGCTTCTGACCTGTAAAGCGGTGCATCACACTGCTTACAGGTGTAAATCCCTTTGGCTTTATGATTGTGATATTTCCCGGTAAACGCTCTTTCGGTTCCTTTGTGGAGAATCACCCGTTCTTCTTCCGGGGTCAATTGGTTGTATTTGGATTTCATCGGTTGCTTTTCCTCCTCACTGTGCACCAGGGTAAAAACCGTAATTACAAGCAAAATAGCCAATAATAACGGTTTATTGACCCGGCATCGATTTAATTTTTCTTTTATGTTTATTTTCATTTTTCTGCTCCTTATTAACATGGAGGTAATTAATAGTATAAAAACCGGGAAAATTCAATTTAATTTAGGAATGAAACGATTTTTACAACGCGCCTATTTGATCAAAACCTGTGCCTGCTTCCCCAAAAAAGCAGGTAAATAGACATTGACAGTCGTGCCACTTCCTACTTCGGATCCAACGGAAATATGGCCTTCATGTTTCTTTATAATGGAGTAACAGATGGCCAGGCCCAATCCCAGCCCTTTCTTGGTTACCTGGTTTTTGGTGGAGAAATAAGGGTCAAATATCTTTTCTAACTGATTAGCTGGAATTCCCTTTCCCTTATCTTTGATGGAAATTTTTACATATTCGCCTTCTTTTAACAAAAATTCATTTCCTGGAAGCAAGGTAATATTTTCAGCGTTTATAGAAACTTCATTGTTTTGGCTGGACATGGCTTCACTTGCATTCAACAGCAGATTGATGATTACTTCTTTTAATTGTCTCTCATCTCCGTACAGGGGTTTCAAGTCATCAGGGATGGAAATGTTATAATGGAGTTCCCCCAATTCCGGGTAAAAGTTAATGGTATTCTTTAAAAGGCCGGATAAAGTGAGCTTTCTAGGGGCAATCCAGCCTCCCTCTGAAAAAGTAATGAACTTTTGAGCCAGATCAGTGGCCTGGTATGATGCTTTTTCTGCGTCTTCCAACAAGTCAAAATTCTTTTGATCAACATTCTCACGCTCAAGATTCATTTTTGTCATCGATATATTGCCTATAATGATAGTCAGCAAATTATTAAAGTCATGAGCGATGCCACCAGCCAGGATGCCAACGGATTCCAGTTTCCTGACTTTCAGGAGTTCCATCTCTACTTTTTTTCGATCGGTAATATCAATAACTGTCTCAAGCACCGCGGGCTGCCCTTGGAAGTGGGTCAACGATCCGTAAGACTCCAGGTGAATGATTTCCCCTGCTTTTGTGCATCCCTTGAATTCATAGGATAGGGAATTATCTGTTCCAGTCATTCGCTTGTTAAGGTGTTGGCTAACCAGCGGCCGGTCTTCCTCAACCACCAATTCTAAGGGGTTTTTGCCAATCATCTCTTCAAAGGTATATCCAAAAATCTTTAAATGCCGGGGATTAGCATATTTAATAACATTATCCCGGATGATCCAGATTCCCACCACGGACCGCTCAGCCAGGACCCTGAATTTTTCTTCACTCTCCCGCAGCTTTTCTTCGGTTAGTTTGCGCTCCTCGATCTCTTTTTCTAAAGCCCGTGTAACCCTGCCTTTTAAGCGATAACGGGTGTAGACCACGAAAGCCAGAACAAGGATTAAACAGGCAAAAATAATAAGGAAATAAGTAATATCTCTTTGCCTCTCTCGATCTTTTTTCAATATTGCAATCTCTTTTTTATTTTTCTCCATTTCAAGAGTGACCTGTAATTTGGCAATTTTATCGCTGCTTTCTTCGTCAAAGATGGAATCGTGCTTCTCTTTGTACTTTTTATAATATTTTAAGGCCTCCCGGTGGTTATTTATCTTCTCATACGTTTCGGACAATTCCAGGTAGGCATCGCGGGTCTCTTCCTTTACTTTGATCTGTTGGGCGATATCCAGGGCCTCCATCGCCTGTTGAAGCGCTTTTCCATAGTTGCCCAACCGTCGATCTAAAGAAGCCAGGTTTATCAATACCCCGGCAATCATCTTTTTATCGTTCAAGTCCCTTTTAATTTCTAACGATTGGTTAAAATAGTCCAGTGCCTTCCTGTAATCTTCCA
Organism: Candidatus Aminicenantota bacterium; assembly: GCA_011772425.1. Taxonomy (GTDB): domain Bacteria; phylum Acidobacteriota; class Aminicenantia; order UBA2199; family UBA2199; genus JAKAGC01. The sequence continues at coordinate 19,620 of WVZO01000066.1, read as the reverse complement.
TTTCCATATGCGTTTCACCCATGTAATTAAGAATGGTGGAAGTTGATGAGTTGTCGCCAATTTCTTCACTGATTTCCAATGCATCTGCACAAAATTGTAAAGATTCTTCGTACTTTTTTTGGGCCCTGTAAACTTTGCCGATATTACTGCGAGTTATGGAAATGGAACGTTTATTATCGAGCTTTTTATGGATTTCCAGGGCTTTGAAATAATGTTCCAGGCTTTTTTCAAACATCTTCCAATTCCAGTAAATAAACCCGATATTATTATTCATCCAAGCAATCCCCTGCTGGTGGTTCAACGCTTCATAGATTTTTAAGGCGTCGGAATAATAGTCCACCGCCTTATCATAGTCGCCTAAATCCCCGTAAATAATAGCGATCAAATTGTATGTGTCGGCGAGATCTTCTTGATCGTTCAAGTCTTTGTAGATTTTTTCACTATCCAAACAATACTCCAGGGCCTTTTCGAATTCCCCTACTCGAATGCTGACCCTGGCCAGTGATTTTAAAGCTCTGGCAATACCTTGTTTGTCATTGATTTCTTCAGCGATGGAGCGACTCTTCTCAGCGTAACCCTTTGCGGCTTTGTCATCTCCAATGTATCTGGCAGCACCACACATACTGTCCAGTATGGATGCTTGTATCTTTTTGTCGGGAAATGTTTTAAGCAGTTCCAGGGCCTCCGTACCGTATTTAAGAGCTTTTCTAGCTTTTCCAGGGCTTTCGTATTGGTAAGTCTCTGCTAATTCTGCCAGCGGAACAAGTCTTTCTTTTCCTTTTGCTTTTGAGAGCCGGGTTTCAAGTTCATCCGTATTTGTCTGCGCAAATAAGCTCGAAAGCAGTATAAGCAGCAATGCATACCAACAAATATATCTTTTCGTTTCGAAGCCCATGAGATATAAATATAATACAAATTCATCGAAACGTCAAGGTGAAATTGAAGGAATGCGATTTTTATCTATTCTAAAATATAAATTTGGGTGGACCTGATTCTCTAACCTGCTCACGACACACGTTCTCCTTATCAATGCCACCTGTTTGGTGGCCAGGAGCATACACCTACACGCTCAAGCGCGTGAGCAGGTGTGGGACATGGCCTCCGGGGTTTTCTTCGGAGCTTTATGGCGGCAGAGGTTGTAAGGGCACCACAAGGGCCAACGATCCGAAAGTTAGGTAGGTCCTTAATAGTTCTTTAAAATCTGCAGAAGGAATAGGCATTAAACATAAGTACCTCTCATAAAACCTACGCTCCTGAAACCTGTAATTTCCCGGGATCACATTTTCCGGTGAATGAAAGTGGGAGGCTGACTAGGAGCAATTTTCCGTGATACCATTAGCACTATGCGTACAGAATTCTTTGGTATCTGGCCCGGTTTTGGTGCACGTCTCGCACGTAATACAGGTATCAGTTACACCACCACCCCGGGCAGCACTCATTTGCTCATCGTTTAGATGAGCAACGGTTTGTTTGGATAAAATTAGTCTCCTGGCGCTTTTTGTCTTTTTCATGGTTTTTCTCCTTTTGGATATTTCAAAGTATTTTTTGGCTGGGCTTACGCTTTTAATGTAACATCAAAATCGGCTTTTGTCAACTAATTTTTCTTTTTTTTTATTTTTTTTTTGACTTCAAAACCCTTTATATAAGCGGATTTAAAATCAAGCACTGATGGGCTCCCGCGGGGGTCGCCGATAATCTTCTCAGAGCCAAAATCGCTGTGTAAAAGCAAGCCGGACAGGTAAAATATTTAGTTAACCAGGCAATATTTCTTGTTCGCTGGGGAACGGCGCAAAAGGCATGCATGATCTCTATTTCCTTCCTTTTCCTTACTTGTTTATTTAGAACAATTCAGAGGAGCAGGAACGAGAGGTAAAAAATTTTTACTACTTTTTGTGGCGTCCGATTTTCCCAATGCTCCGCTTTTTTCACCCAATATCAACCACATGCGCTTAAATTTCTTCACTTAAACTATTGATTTTCATCCCTCAATATGATAAAAATGTACCATGCTAGAATTAGATATTTCTCTGTTTGGTGTGTTTGCACTCGTAGCAATCTTACTGTTTGTATTAAACCGGGTTTATTTCAAACCGGTTGGCCAGGTTATGGAAAAAAGAGAGAATAAGATCGAAACAGAAAACGCCGGGATTGACACAAATATAAGGGAAATTGAAGAAAAAACGCAGCATATCGAAGCGGTGTTAAAAGATTCTCTACAGGAATCCAGGAAGATCAAAGAAGAATTGATAAAAAAAGGCGAGGAGGTCAGAGAACAGGTTATAATAAATGCCAGGGAAAATTCCAAAGAAATGTTGGCAGCAAGAATGAAGCAGTTGGATGAAGAGATCAAAATGGCGGAAAAAAAGCTGGAACAAGAGATCAGTGTATTCAGCAATAAGATCAAAGAGATTTTCATATCCTAGTTGGCGTTTGCAATTTGAGATTGATGATAGATCAGTACAGGTGAATATGGATAAACGGTTTAGAGTTGTTTTTATCTTTATTTTACTTTTAGTGTTTACCAGCGCTGTGTTTGCCGAAGGGGGGCATGGGGGCGAACATACGTTTGACTGGTGGGGTTTCTTGGGTAAACTCCTCAACTCCACCATACTTTTCGGAGGGTTGATCCTGTTACTAAGAAAACCCATTATTAACCTCCTGGCGCAAAGGAGCCTGGATGTAAAAAATGACATTATTCAACGGGAAGAGGAATTAACCAAAACCTCCAGGCAGCTGGAAGACCTGAAAGATCGATTGGCAAAAATAGAAGAAGAAGTGGCCGATATGAAAAAAGCAGCTGAAATAAGTGGAAATGACGAAAAAAAACGGATTGAAGAATTAGGGGCAAATGAGGCCCGGCGTATACTGGAATTAACCGAAGCAGAGATTGCCACTAAAGTAGAAAATTCCATCAGGAATCTTAAGTCCAAAATTGCGGATATGACCATTGAGCATTTCAAAAAGGACATTGCCAAACAGTTGGATAAAAAAGCTCATGAAAAGATAATAGAAAAAAATATCGAAATATGTGGAGACATCATTGAAAGAAAGTAGTATAGCCAAACGATATGCTGAAGGATTAATCAAAACCCTCGCCAGTGAAAATGAGTACCTCACCACTAAAAGAGAACTGGAAGAATTTTTAAATGTGCTCAATAGCATTGCTGAATTCAGGGCAGGTATGGAAACTCTCTTGTTCTCCAAAAGTCAAAAAAAAGAAATCCTGAATTCCATCCACCAAAAGATAACGTTTAATAAAAAAACCTATCAATTTCTTTTAACTGTACTGGAGGAAAATCGGCTGATCTACCTGGATACCATCATTCAATTGTTGGAAAAGCTGTGGTTTGAAAAGACCGGCATTGAAAAATTGCACGTTTTTTCTGCGATACCATTGAGTGCAGAACTGGAAAAGCAATTGATCAGAAACCTGGAAACAGCCTTTAATAAAAAGATCGTCATTGAACAAGAGATAGCCCCCTCTCTAATTGCCGGAATAAAGATCCAGAGAGGGCTGGTTTTTTATGATTTCTCCATCGAGGGGAATTTGAAAAAATTAAAGGAAGCACTACTGGCAGACGAATTTTTAACAGAGGTGTCTGCCGGAGGGGAGCATTAAATGCAGATAAAAGTCGAAGAAATCAGTGAAATAATTAGACAAAAAATTGAAGGTTTCCAATTAGACTTTGATAAAGATGAGACTGGAATTGTTATTTCCGTAGGAGATGGCATTGCCCAGATTTATGGTCTGGAGAATGTCATGTACAACGAGTTAATCGAGTTCCCGGAGGATATATTTGGCATTGCTCTCAATTTAGAGGAAGACAATGTGGGGGCCATCATCCTGGGTGAAGCCTTTAAGATCAAAGAGGGTGATAAAGTCCGACGGACCGGGAGGATTATTTCCGTACCTGCGGGAGAAGCCATGATCGGTCGTGTGGTCACGCCATTGGGAGAGCCGCTGGATGACAAAGGTCCCATCGAGACCAGTGAATACATGCCCATTGAGCGGCTGGCACCCGGTGTGATTGACCGTTTGCCGGTGAAGGAACCCTTGCAAACAGGACTCAAAGCCATCGATGCCATGATACCCATTGGCAGGGGACAGCGAGAATTAATCATTGGAGACCGTCAAACCGGTAAAACCGCCATCGCAATTGATACGGTCATTAACCAGAAGGGGCAGGATGTGATCTGTGTGTATGTGGCTATCGGTCAGAAACAGTCCACCATTGCCCAGGTAATAAAAACATTGGAAGAGATGGGTGCTATGGATTATTCCATTTTGGTGGTAGCCAGTGCCTCGACACCGGCGGCGCTCCAGTACATTGCCCCATACGCTGGTTGTGCCATGGGCGAATACTTCAGGGACCACGGTAAACATGCGTTACTGATATACGATGATCTCTCCAAGCATGCAGCTGCTTACCGGGAAATCTCCCTGCTGCTGCGGCGTCCCCCCGGGCGTGAAGCGTTTCCTGGTGATGTCTTTTACCTCCATTCCCGGCTGCTGGAGCGGGCAGCCAAATATAACGATGAATATGGCGGCGGTTCCCTTACCGCCCTTCCCATTATTGAAACCCAGGCATCGGATGTGTCCGGGTATATTCCCACGAATGTGATTTCCATTACCGACGGCCAGATTTACCTGGTCCCGGAACTTTTTAACGCCGGTCAACGGCCTGCCATTGACGTGGGAATTTCTGTGTCCAGGGTGGGTGGAAACGCCCAGATCAAAGCGATGAAACAGGTGGCTGGCTCACTTAAACTGGACCTGGCTCAATACAGGGAACTGGCTGCTTTTACCCAATTCGGAACCGAAGACCTTGATAAAGCCACGATCAATCAATTGGAAAGGGGAAAACGTTTGTATGAGTTATTAAAGCAGGATGAAGGTGTGCCTATGCCGGTGGAACAGCAGATCCTGGTGATTTTTGCCGGAACCGGGGGTTTCCTGGATGAATTAGCCGTAGAGACCATCCGCAAATACGAGGAAAAACTCCTGGAATACGCCCAGCGCGAACACCCTGATATTTTGAGGGACATAAAAGAAAAGAAAATGTTGGATCCTGATTTGAAAGAGAACGTTGCCAAAATGCTGGGAAAATTCAGAGATGTATTCAACGAATTCATGAATAAATAATCAATATAGTAACTGGTGTAATGGCTCAAAATTTAATTGATTTAAGACGACGAATTAAGGCGGTAATGAATACCCAGAAGACTACCCAGGCGATGAAAACCGTATCGGCTGCCAAAATGAGACGAAGCGTGATGGAATTAAAGCGCTCCCGGCCCATAATGGAAAAAATCGCATCCCTGTTAAAACAGGTAAGCCAGGCTTCCCACCCGGGAATTAAATCCCATCCCCTTTTAAAAGAGAGAAAATCCGGGCATAATTTCATCGTAGTGGTTTCCTCGGATAAAGGATTGTGCGGTGCGTTTAATTCCCATGTGATTGAAACGGCTGAAGAGCGTTACCATAATCGCTTAAACCGGGAAGGTGATAATATTTCCTTTATCACTGTGGGCAATAAGGCGTTTAAGCACTTTAAGAAAAGAAAATACCCCATCGCGAAAGATTATCATTCCATCATGGGCCGGTTAAAATACGAGAGTGCGCTGGACCTGTCGGAGTATCTCCGGGACATCTTCTTAAACCCGGAGGAGGGCATCAAAAGCATTGAATTTGTATTCACAGCATATATATCCGCGTCAAAGTACGAGGTAACTGTCAGTCAGCTTTTCCCTATCAAAATGGAATGGGAAGGCAGCGGTGAAAGCGAAGGTGAAACGGAAGATATCGAATATATATTTGAACCATCGGCAGAGGAAATTTTTAGGGCGCTTTTGCCCAAATATATCAATTCTAAGGTTTTTCAGACCCTGCTTCAATCGGCTGCTTCGGAGCATGCCGCCCGGATGATAGCCATGGACCTGGCTACCAGGAATGCCAGCGACATGATACGTGACTTGACCCTGACCATGAATAAACTGAGGCAGGCGTCTATAACCAAAGAGCTGCTGGAAATCATGACCGCCACCGAAGCCCTAACAACAAAATAGGAGGATCAAGATCAATGAGCTCTGACAATACGAATACCAACAAAAACTACGCAAGTGTAGGAAAAGTGATCGAGGTCATCGGACCTGTGGTGGATGTTGAATTCCCGGAAGGTGAATTACCTGCCATTTACAATGCCATAGAAATTGTTTCAGACGGTTTCGAGGTTGCCGAGCCCATCCGCATCATTACCGAGGTTGAGTTTCACCTGGGTGAGAATAGGGTCAGGACTGTATCCATGCATCCCACCGATGGGTTGGTAAGGGGCATGAAAGCCTATGATACCGGTGGGTCCATCACTGTTCCTGTGGGCCGCGAAGTACTGGGCCGGGTAATCAATGTCATCGGTGACCCTGTGGATAAGAAGGAGCCGGTAAAAACAGAAAAACGCTACCCCATTCATCGACCCGCACCCGCACTGGAGGACCAGGATACCAACCTGGAATTATTTGAAACCGGCATTAAAGTGATCGACCTGTTGGAACCCTACCTGAAGGGTGGTAAAATCGGGTTATTCGGTGGTGCCGGCGTTGGCAAGACGGTTTTGATTATGGAAATGATCAACAATGTTGCCAAAGAGCACGGCGGATTAACGGTTTTCTCCGGCGTGGGGGAGCGAACCAGGGAAGGCAATGACCTGTGGTTGGAGATGCAGGGATCCGGTGTTATCGACAAAACCGCATTAATTTACGGTCAGATGACCGAACCTCCAGGTGCCCGATTAAGAGTGGCACTTACCGGTCTCACCGTGGCCGAATATTTCAGGGATGAAGAGGGCCTGGATACACTGCTTTTTATCGATAATATTTTCCGGTTTACCCAGGCGGGTTCGGAGGTTTCTGCCACACTGGGACGAATGCCCTCTGCTGTGGGTTACCAGCCCAACCTGGCCACGGAAATGGGCGAAATGCAAGAACGGATTACGTCTACGAAAAAAGGGTCTATCACGTCTATCCAGGCTATCTATGTGCCTGCGGACGATTATACCGACCCGGCGCCGGCCACGACGTTTGCCCATTTGGACGCCACCACCAACCTCTCCCGTCAGTTGTTCGAAATCGGCATCTACCCCGCAGTGGACCCCCTCGCCTCTTTTTCACGAATCCTGGACCCCAAGATCATTGGCAATGAACATTATCAAGTGGCACGACTGGTAAAAGAAATTTTACAACGATACAAAGACCTACAGGATATCATTGCCATATTGGGAATGGAAGAGCTTTCCGACGAAGATAAACTCACGGTGGCACGGGCCCGAAAAATTCAGAAGTTTTTATCTCAACCCTTTTTCGTGGCCAAGGAATTTACCGGCATGGAGGGCAAGTACGTGAAGTTAGAGGATACCATCAAAGGTTTTAAAGAATTGGCTGAAGGCAAATATGACGACCTCCCGGAGCAGGCCTTTTACATGTGCGGGCCCATTGAAGAAGCCATTGAAAAAGCCAAAAAAATGAAGATGGAGACGTAAGTTTCATGGCTGACAGTATTCACCTGGAAATCATCACATCAACAGAACCACCTATCAAAGCCAGCATCAAGCAGGTGTACATCCCTGCGTATCTTGGCAAAGCCGGTGTCCTGGAAGATCACAAACCCTACATCTCTCTCCTCAAGCCTGGTGAAGTCTTCTATACCGACATCATGAATAAAAATTTTTATCTCTATATCCGGGAAGGGTTTATGGAAGTTATTGATAATAAGATTGTTATTATTACCGATGCCCTGGAAAAGGGAGAATTACTAAATAAAGAAGAGCTTGAACAGAAATTGGCAGAGATAGAGAATAGAATTCAGTCTCTTACAAAAAGAGAGATGGCCGCTGACGAGCTAAAAAAGGCTCCCGAAGAGTTGGCAAATGCCCTGGAAGCGCAAAAAGAACTCAAGATCAAACAAGAGATCGTCCAAAAAATCGAAAAAGAAAAATAAAAAATTTTTTTAGCCGCGAAGGCATTTACAATGCGGTTATAAAGCGAAGGACCGCGAAGGAAAAAGAGGAGAAGTAAAGTGAAAATATCAATCTATCAAATCGATGCATTTACCGGCCGATTGTTTGGGGGTAACCCGGCAGCAGTATGCCCCCTGCCTGAATGGTTGGACCCGCAAACCATGCAAAACATTGCAGCGGAGAACAATCTATCGGAAACGGCTTTTTATGTAAAAAAAGGCGACCAATTTGAAATCCGCTGGTTTACCCCGGAAATCGAGGTGGATTTATGCGGACACGCCACCCTGGCGAGTGCGCACGTTATCTTTAATTATTCGGATTTTAAAGGAGACGTTATACCATTTCAGACCCTGCGGAGCGGAGAATTACGAGTTTCTAAAACCAATGATATGCTGACCCTTGATTTCCCGGCCACCAAACCGGAACCGGTGCCAATACCGGCTCAACTGGCTGAAGCACTGGGGACGCCGCCTGTGGAAGTTTATAAATCCAGGGATATCCTGGCGCTATTTGACCGGGAAGAAGACATTGTATCCATGAAACCGAACTTCGGTTTGCTTTTAAACCTGCTTACCGGGCTCGGATGCCTGGGTATGATTGTGACCGCCCCGGGGAATCAATCGGATTTTGTCTCCCGGTTTTTTGCGCCCCCCGCGGGGATCGATGAGGACCCGGTTACCGGCTCTGCTCATACGACGTTAACTCCCTTCTGGGCCGAGCGATTGGACAAACCCCGGCTGCATGCGTTCCAGTTGTCCAGGCGCGGGGGCGAACTCTTTTGCCAGCTCTCCGGCCACCGGGTATTAATCAGCGGCAAAGCCGTCACCTATATGAAAGGAGAAATCGAATTTTAATGCCTTTTTTGCGATTTTTCCAATGCTTCGGCCACTAACTCCAGGTAGCGTTCATAACTGTAATTTTTGCGGCAAAACTCCCCGGCATTCTCAGAAACAATTTTACCTCTTCCGGATGCGGCCTCCAGGATACCGGCAGCAAATTTTTCCGGCTCCGGCTCCACCAGGATGGCGATATCATCATTAATGGATTGCGTATGGGTGTAAAGATTTGTGGCCACCACCGGGATACCACTCTTTAAGTACGAATAAATCTTTAAGGGAATATTGGTGCCTAAAACCCGGGGAGATACCAGGACATCCGAAGATTGCAGGTAATAAGGAATCTCGTGCGGTTCTTTCTTTCCCAGTATCAATACGCGATCTGTTAAGCCTTTTTCTTCCACCACTGCTTTCACTTCTTCGATTTGCTTTGGTTTACCGCCAATTAAAACCATACGGAATTCCTCCGGCAGATACGACATACTATCGATCAATAAGGGAATCCCCTGGTATTTTTCCAGGGTACCGGCGTAGAGGATAATCTTCTTTTCACGTTCATTTTCACTCTCACCGCTTCCGATTTCTTTCCTGGTTTGATTTACCCGCTCCCGGTCCAACGTCTCAGGAGTTTCATCGACAAAATTTTCAATAATGGTTAATTTCTCATGGGAAGTGATGGTGGATGCATAGTCATAAAGGGCTTTGCAAATGACAATAGTCGAAGCGGCATTTTTAAGTGATCTTTTTTCAATCCATTTAAAAAAACCAATGACCAGTTTTGACCGGGTAAACTGGAAATTGGTCATTTGCTGTACCAGGGAAGAGTGCATGTCATAGAGGTGAGGGACCCTGGTCAGCTTATTGAAAAAAGCACCCATGATGCACGCTTCTTCATGAGTATGAATAACGTCGTATTTATTCCTGAGCAATCGGCCCAGGACTTTGAAAAACAGGAAAACGTCCAGGAATATTTTGGAGAAAGAGGGGCCGGTTTTCACCGATTTGATAAAGGGAAGTTTCAGGCTTCTAAAAATACGCAATCCATCGATGGCTTTATCCTGGCCCAGGGGATAGGTAACCAGGTCAACGGCATGGCCCAGTTTACAAATGGCTTTAATACGAAAATATTCGGAAAACGGGGTGCCCCGTGGTTCAAAGAACGGTTCAGGGGCGATCATTAATATCTTCATCGGCAAATCCGATAAATTCCCTTATGGTATAAACATTTTTGTTCAGTCCTTCGTGGTAAATCCTGGTCAACATCTCTGCTATAAGCCCCAGGGTAATTAACTGGAAACCCAGGAAAAGCGTCAGTACGGTAAAAAATAAGAGGGGACGATCGGCAATGGCTTCACCTTTAAAATATTTTATATAAGTTAGATACGCACCGGTAATGAAACCGCACAGCATCATAATAATTCCCAGCCCGCCAAAAATTTGCAGGGGGCGGTGAGAAAAAGACAGGAGGAATTTGAGGGAAATCAGGTCCAGCACCACCCGGAAGGTTCGACCCAGGCCGTATTTTGATCTCCCGAATTTGCGTTCCCGGTGGTTCACCGGGATTTCAACGGATGTAATGCCCATTTTGGAGGCAATGGCAGGAATATATCGATGCATCTCACCGTAAAGGGTGAGATTCTTCACCACTTCCCGTTTAAAACCCCGCAAGGTACAACCATAATCATGCAATTTGACTTTCGTGATAAAGGAGATCAATTTATTACCCAAAAAAGAGGGTATTCGTCGAGTAAGAAATTTGTCTTTGCGGTTCTTTCGCCAGCCATTGACAATATCGTTCCCCTCTATCACTTTCTTCACCACGGTGGGGATATCTGCCGGGTCATTCTGCATGTCGCCGTCCAGTGTTACCACCACATCACCGTTACAGTAATCAAAACCCGCGGAGATGGCTGTACTCTGACCGAAATTCTTCCTGAAGCTAATGATTTTTACATGCCTGTCTTTTTTATTCAAGGCTTTTAACTTCTGAAGCGAACCGTCCGGGCTGCCGTCATCGATAAATATAATCTCAACGTCACGGTATTTTCCCTCCACTGCCGCGATAATTTCGCTGTACAGCGGGTTGATATTTTCTTGCTCATTGTATATGGGAATAACAATAGACAAAAAGATATCTTCGCTTCCCTGGTTTTCTTTATTCATCGCATCAACCTGTTCCCTATTCCAGTATTTGTCATGTCTTTCATTGCAACTAATTCTGTTTTTCGTTTCTCAAACGTTACGTTTCACGTCTCACAAAAAGATTTCTCAAGAAACGGATTTAAGGGCTATTATATCTCGATTATGCGATTTTTTCAAGCCAACACTCACCTCACTCACCTAAATTAAAAAAAAGGCTTGTTTTTTTTTTCAAAAAATATTAATATATTAGCTTGATTTGAGTTTGCAATCCGGAGGAGCAATCATGAAGGACATAAATGAATTAGTAGCTAAATTAAAAATGGTACTCAAGAAAGAAGATAAAGAAGAGGCCTTTGAGACAACCATTAAAGAGATTGAAAAATACTACAAAGAAAACCTGCGCCTGGACAATTATGAAGTGGCGATATTTTTGGCCAATGAAGAGAAAACCATATTGTCTTTTGCCTGCCCTGAATACCTGGTTAATTCCGGTATGATTCCTGTGAGTTCCACCGAAGCGTTCACCGCCAGTATATTTCGCAGCGGTAGGAATATTATTGAGAATAATTTCCAGCAGCAAAAGCACCTGGGAATATTTGAAATCATACGGACACCGGAAGGCAAGATTTTACCTATATGGAAGATGATAGGGGCAGCGATTGAAGTGGAAAATGAACGAATTGGTGTTATCGAGATCTCAAGACGGGGCGTATCGGTTGAAGATGCCGGCGAAGATTTCACCGAAAAAAATCTACTTTTCCTGGAAAAAACCATCAATATCCTGGCCCCCTTTATCAAAAAAGTGATGCCGGAGAATTTCAGGGGAAAAATAACGTGAACAATGTGAATAACTTGAAAGACCAATTAAAAGAAGTATTGCTCAAAAAATCCGTTATCACCGGGAGAGAATTTAAACTGGCTTCCGGGAGGACCAGTAATTTTTATGTAGACGCCAGGGTCACCACATTGGACCCGGAAGGCGCTTACTTATGCGGGAAAATATTCCTGCAGATGTTAAAGGATTTCAACGTTGATGCAGTGGGGGGGTATTCCATTGGTGCTGATCCCATTGTTTCCTCTATTGCGGTGTTCAGTTATATGGAAGGTATTCCGATTCCTGCCTTTATTATCCGCAAGGAGGAAAAGACCCACGGCACCGGGAAAATCATTGAGGGTAATTTCCCTGAAAATGGCCGGGTGGCGATATTTGATGACGTGGTGACTTCCGGTGGTTCTATCTTGCGGGGGGCAGCCCAGGTGGAAAAGCAAGGGGGCAACGTAGCAGTAGTCATGGCAATTATCGATAGAGAAGAAGGCGGCAGGGATAAAATCGAAGGCGCCGGTTACCCATTCCTTTCTATTTTCACCAAAAAAGACTTGATGTAACGGTTTAAGCCATTTCTTCCAGGATTTCTATAATCAGGTTGTGGACGACAGGTACAGAAGCAAAAATACCCCTGTTGTTTTTAAGGGTTTTGCCTGTATTGAAATCCAGTTTCTTACCGGAGATATCAGTCACTACCCCGCCAGCCTCTTCAACAACCAGGCTTCCGGCAGCATGGTCCCATATCTTTTCCCGGTAGTCCGGGGTTTTGGGATTGGGAATTCTTAAATATATTTCCGCATTACCAGTGGCCACAACCCCGTATTTGACCTGGCTGTCCATTCGCACCGGTTCTTGTTCCATTTTTAACATCCGGGCAATTTGCAACTGTTTGTCCAGGTTGCTGTGAGAAGATTCATAACTTTCCACGAAACGCATTTTTGGGGGGTCGGTAATGTTTGATACACGAACCGTTTGGGTTTCACCGCTTTCCGCGTTTACCAGCCGGGTTCCCTGTCCTTTAATGGCAAACAGCAGATAGCCCTGAGTGGATTGATGATGGGGAATACTTAAATTGGGGCACCCCAGTATACCCAGTTGAACCTCTCCTTCAACAATTAAAGCCAGGGCAATGGCGAATTGTTGACCTCTTAAAAACCCTTTGGTTCCGTCAACCGGGTCCAGGGTCCAGAAAACCCCGTTATTGGGCTCGCCACCTCCCAAATCAATGCTTTGGAAGAGATTGTCTTTATTAAGGATTTCTTTTACTCTTGAATCTTTATCGATATAGTGAAGGATTTTATCAAGGATTTCCCGGTGTTCCGGTTTTTGCAGGGCATGAGAACGTTCCTCGGCAACAATCGGGGTATCCGGGAAATAATTATTTAATATTCTGCAAACAACAGCCTGGGCGGCAAAATCGGCAATGGTAACCGGGGATTTATCCGCCTTGGTAATGGCATTATTTCCGGCCAATTCGTCTTGTATAGTACGCGTGATGCGCATGGCTTCCGTAACAGCGTGCTGACCGGTTTCTAATTCCTGTTCAAACATATTTACTCCTTTTTTGTTTTTAACCATGAGCTGGGTAACGCATAAACCACGAAGAACACGAAGGTATTATTATAGAGGAAAATCAGGCTATGTCAATCCTGTTAAATCCACTGCCCCCTAAGGGGGAAATTCGAAGCACGAAATCCGAAACAAAAGCTGCCCTTCGGGCAGTTAGAAACCATTAATAATTTTTAGGTGACACGCAAGATAATCCGCAAGATAATCCGGATTGACGAAAACTGCTTTCATAAAAGTGTTTTGAATGATATTACCTAATTCATTACCTAATTCATTAGGTAATACCTAATTCTCCTATTTTGTCTTTTCCCACCGGGCATTTTGACCCCTCCCCGTAGAACGTATTTTCCCTTGTTTATTTAAATCTTTTAAAACTTTCCGGATCATATCGACGCTTACATTAGGACATTTTCCTTTAAGTTCCGATATTGTAAAGGAATCATAAAAAGAATCTACCGCTTGCAAAACTATTTCTGTTTTTGCTCCCCTGGGAACCTTCAGGCTTTCTGCTCTATCTTCAAATTCCCGGTAAGCTGTTTTTATGATAAAGAGTAAATAGTTGATATACGGCCACGGGTCATGTTTTCCTTCATGCCACTGGAGTGAACTTCTTTCCAGGGTTTCATAATAACGTTCCTTATTATCTTCGATAAGGCGTTCAAGACTGATATAACGTCCGACTTCATATCCCAGATGGTAGCATCCCAGGAGCAAAAGCAGCCTGGAAACCCTCCCATTTCCATCCCTGAAGGGATGAATACAAAGAAAATCCAGGTTGAAAGACGTTAGCGCCACCAGGGGATGCACTTGGCGGTCGCTAATAGAACTATCCCAATAGTGAATAAGTTTTTCCATGAATAAGGGGGTATCGGTGGCAGCAATCGTTTTAAAGCGGACCCGCTCACGGCCATTGGGGTATTTTTCTATAATATCTCCGTCTTTTATTTTATACTGGCCGGAATCCCAAATTTCCCCACGAATGCGCGCATGGAAATCTTTAACAGTATGTTCGGAAATGGGAATTTTATTCCCCCTGGTATGGATGATATTCAAAACATCCCGGTATCCACGAATTTCTTCTTCATTTCTATCTCTTAGCAGTGATTTACCAAAAATCACGGTTCCCACTCGTTTTTGATCGATGGTTACCCCCTCGATGCGGTTGGAAGAAACCGCACTCTCAATAATAGCATGTTCCCGGAGGATTTTCAGTTTTTGGGGAGACTGCTTTGTAAAAAGCTCTTGTTTACCTTTTGCTTCAGCCAGGTCGGAAATCAACCAGGACGCACTCATGGGCACTGGAGGCACTGTATCCGTTAACAACTTCAACGTCATCATGATCCTATTTTTTACCTTCTATATTGATCGCTTAATCTTCTATGTCTTATTTTAAAGGCTTCTTAAATCTCTGTCAACAACAAACCAAGCAAAACACCAATTAATTTTGAAAATCAAAAAGGACAAAAAGTAAAAAAGGGGACGGGCAAGATGTTCGCAAACAAAAGGGCGTCCTTCGGACGGATTTTATACGCCTGCGGCGAAGCCACCTTAACTTAATCTCAACCTTAACCTCAACCTAAATTATTCCAGAAGCTTTGTTTTGGTCATTTGGATTTTTTTCGCCTGTCACCTTATTCCCTTATTCTTGCTCTCCGTATTTCTCATTGATAGAGGCTTTTGAGGCATAAATATGCGAATTGAATTTGATACCCAATTATCGCTATCCAAAATAGGTAAAAATATAGCTCAAACATTGATCAATTAATGATTTAGGATGGCCAATGGTTGAAATTGAATTTAGGACATTTTGGCATTTTATTTTTAGCAACGGTGACATCGTGCATCATTCAATGGTTTTGGATGGCCCTCTTAGAATAGATTTGGCTCCAAATCTATTTTGCCTTTCTGGGCTTAATTGGGAAAGATTTCGGCTCATTCAATCAGTCAACGTCACAACGCGGGCTTGCCCGCAAAAATTTTTTTCCGTACTCTTTTCAGCGAAAAAAAAGGTTTTGTGGGAATGTGGAAAAGCTTTTTTCTAGCTTTTCCAAAGGATTAGGGGAGACGAAATATAATCCCTCACGCCCCAAGGAGGAAGTCAGGATATCCTTTCTACCCATAGATTCTTTAATTAAAAAGACGCTGTTGCTACCCGCCGAAGGCGTCAACAAATATACCCGTAGGGCACCTCTTTTGTTTGTAATTTGGAATTTGTGATTTGGAATTGACGGCTCCTGCCTTTTTTTAGACAGGAGCTTTGAGATTTGGAATTTGGAATTTCCGGGCAAGCCCGGTCGTTCCTGCTTGTCCGGGTTGTGTAAGGCCGAATAAAGCTCTTCTCTTTAAACAGCAGTAGAGCCAAATCTGTATCATCACAGAATGTTGACGGCGGACAAAAGGGTGGCTGTACTTATCCATCGACTAAGTATTTTTACCTATTTTTGGGTGAGTATTTCTACCTTTTTTCAGAAATATCTTGAAATTTATTTTCTGGTGTGATATTAAATAATTTCAAAAAAGGAAGAGTTGAAGAAGAAAAGATGCTGAAAGCTTCAGTTGATGCTGAAGTTGGAAGAGAGGCAATGTTTAAGTTGAGTTGGACAAATCAAATTAGTAGTCTCAGAAGGAGTGAATCGGAAGTGCTCAACCTTCAAAGGTGGAAGCCTGTACAAAATTTGAACCAGCGATTATTAGGTGAAGGAAATGAGTTGGTATGGCTAAATGAGCTGAGGGGAAGTGTTCAGCTTATAAAGCAGGAAACACATCCGCCTGCAATGGAATTGAGACAAGATCCCCTATTTACTGAATGTCTAATAATGTCGATTCGCGACCCCACTTATTCAGAATGCGGGATATTTCTGTAAACAATATGTCTGGTATAATGGTATAGTATCACATTTAATAGAAGGAGGTGTAATATGAGCAACTTAAGAAGGGAGAAGAGGGTGGCACACTATATCTTTCTTACAATTGGTTTAATTGTGCTGTGTTTATTAAGCATCTATTCAAATGGTGGTAAATGCGATGGCGTAAGTCCAGATATTTATTCTATTGTTTTTGTGTCCGACCGTGATGGAAATTCAGAAATTTATAAAATGAAATATAATGGTTCAGGAGAAACCCGGTTGACATATAGTAATGACGATGATTATTCTCCCAAATGGTCGCCAGATAAGAAAAATATTGTCTTTGTACGAAAAAGTATGATAAATGAATATAGTGACATATTTGTAATGGACTTTGATGGTAAAAACCAAAAAAATTTAACAAAAAATACTCAATATGGAGTTAAAGGAATCGATGTCAGTGTGTCTTGCCTCTCCTGGGATTGTAAAAAAGTGGCCGATACTTTCAAAGTTGTAAATAGGTCAACTCAGGCATTGGGCAGCAAATCCACGCCGGTATTACTTCAAAATGCTTCCGCCTTTGAGCCTTATCTTACCCCTTACGCTTTTCCAATTCAGATGTTCTCCATTTAATCATATCCGATCTTTCCCGGAAGAATACCTTTATCAAAAAAAAAGATTCAAGATATCTCTGAAAAAACAGGTAAAAACACTTAACCAATAGGGAAGCTCAACCATTGTCCTGTTTGCCGTAAACATTCTGTTGCAATATAGATTTGGCTCTTTCAATTCCCTTCCGTTTTTTAAGAATAATAATTCCAGTAATAATTAATATTAAACTTATTATCTGTGGATAGGACAAACTCGTTAAAGCTGAACTCCCACGAATGAGATATCCTCTTCCATCATCATTTCTTAAATACTCAATAAAGAAACGGATAAAACCATAATTGATTAGATAAAAGGAAAACACCTTCCCTTCATATTTCCGCTTTTTCCACATTAAGAAAAGGAAAAAGAAATTACAAAGATTAAGGATGCACTCATAAATTTGTGTTGGATGAATATAGGTATTGGAAAAAGGATGAGGTCTTGAATCAAGGAAATGGAATTTTACTCCCCAGGGGATGGATGTGGGCTTTCCGTAACAGCATCCAGCAGCAAAACAACCGATTCTCCCGAACATCTGATCAATCGCAAGGCCAATAACTGTGATGTCAAACATTGTCCAAAAATTTTTTTTAAGAAACTTTTTTACATAAATTATACTGTAGAAAACGACAAGTAGAAAACCACCGTAATATGCACCGCCGGTATTAAAATGGTTCCATAATAAACCTGGATTTTCCACGTAGAATCCTGGAGAACTTAAAAATGTAAAAATAACAGAGTACATCTTCGCACCCAATATTCCTATAATAGCTCCAAATACAAGATAATTAGAAATTTTAATGAACTCCAATTTTCCTTTCCTGGATAAGATTAGAATAATCGTTGAACCAATGATAAATTTAACAATATCAAAAAATAAATATGCATTCATGCCTTAACGCCTATCTCCAAATAAAATTTATGCCTCCGGCGGCCAATAAGCACAAAATTAGGAAAAAAACCAAAAGCTAATTATAACATACGTTTCCATCCTCTTCAAATGCATAAAATTAAAATTTGAAAATTGCCATTGAACGTGACGAAAACGTGACTGGTTTATACCAATTTTTAGTGGTTTATAGTAAATTAAAAAAAATCTCGGAAATAATTTCCTGAAAACGGTTTTGCCCTTTTGATGGGCCTTTTGGAAAACAGGTGAGTGACTTCAGTCGGGTGAGTAAGGTGAGTAGGGGATTCTCTGTGACCTTTGTGCTCTCTGTGGCTATTTTTATCTTTTTACCGTAAAATGGTAAAGAGCTATTTAAACGCGGTAAATTACGATTTAATCGGAGTCAATTGCCATTTCCAATATGGACACAGACCATTTAATTGCCACTGTTTTTCAAGAATAAATCGATCTGAGTATCCATATTAAACTCATTTCAGAGTATTTTTTACATGATTAAAAGATAACGCCGTTGTCTCAAAAGTAATCGCCGAACTCTCGCGAGCAATCGACGTTGTCTCATCGAGTAATCGCCGAATTCTCACGAGCAATCACCGATGTCGCATCGCGTTATCGCCGATGTCTCGACCCGATATCGCTGATGCCTCATATATCTGATGATTTCAACTTCATCGAAGGTCCCAGGTACTTTATTTTTAACCGGATGGTGTAAAAGTGACCGATTGTTAAATAAAAAAGCTTGGACGTAATATCAAAACGCTCTGAGGAAAGATAAAAACGCTGTAAATTAATATCAAAAAGCTCTGGAGCTAGATCAAAAAAGCTTTGACGTAAGATTAAAAAG
>WVZO01000066.1:0-937 GCA_011772425.1 Candidatus Aminicenantota bacterium | reverse complement strand
AGCAAAATAGATTTGACGTAAGAGCAAAAAGATGTCTCTTAAGAGCAAAAAGATGTCTCCTAAGAGTAAAAATATGTCTCCTAAGAGTAAATAGATGTCTCCTAAGAGCAAAAAGATTTAATTTCGACTGAAAAATAAGGGTAACCTGTTGAAAAAGCGTCTCGCGAGACGCCGTTAATATCCCGCGAGACGCTTTGTTATTAAGCATAATCGAAGGTGCCAGGTACGTTATTCATCCTGCCAATTTTTTCCCTCCACCCCTGCGAACCTGGCTAGCCGGCAGTTGCGGCAACGTGGAAGATAATTTACCTGGTACTTTATTTCGGTACTTTATTCTCCTTTACATTGAACAAATGTGCACGGTGCATGACAATCTGACTTTTTTGTTGCATCAGTAACAGTTGGCAAAAGAAGAAGCGAGAACATCGAAGGTGCCAGGTACTTTATTCTATTTGCTGTGAATCACTGGTACATTCATCAAAGACCCAATCGGTTATGTATACCTTTTTATATAGGGTCTCCAATAAATTCATATATCCTATTTTGTTAAGATGAATGATCGGACTGGAGTTACTGACTACTTTTAGCATATTTCAGGTCCACTTCGAAATCTTTTTCAGAATAGTGTCTTGGAATTTTCCTTTTGCCTAATTCATCGATGAACTCTCTTTTGCCCAGGCCGGAAATTCTACGGGCAACGCCCATGCTTGCTTTACCCTGGGCATAGAATATAAATGCAATTTCTTTTAATATCTCTTCTTTGATTTTTTCGGGGGGGATTTTAAGGCCCAACGCGATGTCATCTGGCAGCGTTAATTGCAGTTCCATTGTTTCCTCCGACATTATAATATATTATTCTTTAGTAATTTTCAAGAATAACAGACAGTTTTTTCGAGTTTTCACCTTCATTCCAACTATTTTGCCTCCGGCGGCCAGG
>WVZO01000301.1:10950-19322 GCA_011772425.1 Candidatus Aminicenantota bacterium | reverse complement strand
AGAAGTATCACAGAAAAAATTACTTCCCGCCCACCAAAATACGTTAGGGCAATATCCCTATGGGGAAATCGAGGCTAGGCCGTAGGAACGGGTACCTGGGCCGTAGGAAGACACTTCCTAGCCCGTAGGAAGATAGTCCTTGACCCGTAGGAAAGGGTGGTTTATGTCCAACTCGTGACTTCTTGCCTGCCCACAAATATTTTCCGCCGCAGGCGTTTATTTGTCCGAAGGACGCCTTCCCATTCCCGCATTATTCCATTACCCCATCACCCCAATCAATTGTGAGCGCAGCGAACGAAGTTCTAATTCTTCTAATCAGGATCTATCACAAAAACTTTGTGCAGCTCAAAATCCGTGATATATACTTTATTCTTTCGATTATTCACTGCGATCCCGCTTGGTGAGGCGAAACCGTATTTATCATAGGGAATGTAACCCAGGTGCGTCCCGTTTAAATCATATTTGTGAATCGAACCCCCGGTAATATGCCCCACCTGGGGGACAAATTTCTGGACCACCAGCAATGTATCGCTTCCCCATATGTCTATATCAGCAGGGAAATGAGTCCCGTACGTTTGCCACTGGCGCAGGAATTGACCATTGGCATCAAAAACCACCATTCGATAATTCATGCTGTCACAGACAAACACTTCATTATTCCAGGCAAAAATCCCCCTGGGGGTGTTCAAGGCAATTGCTCCCTGTCCGTCGCCCTGTCCGTTTCCCCAGGTTTTTATTATTGTTCCCTGGTTATTGTATTTCAAAATGCAATGATTCAGATGGTCGGTCACGTAAAAATTTCCCGCTGCATCCACCGTGATGTCTATCGGTATCGTATTTACTCCCCCTACAGGATATGGAACCAGCCAGGAGTCCAGTTGTTCGCCACTTAGGCTGAAAATTACGATGCGGTCAACACTGATGTCGCAGACATAGAGTTTTTGGTCATGCACTACCATACCATAAGGGGAAAAATTCTGGCTTGATGTGGAACTCCACTGTTTAACGAATTCACCGTTCTGGGTGAACTTTTGAATCCTGTCGTTACCCACATCCGCCACATAAACATACCCGTTGCTGTCCAGGCAAATAGCGGAGGGCCGGTTGAATTGACCTGCTCCGGATCCTCTTTCTCCCCACTCACTGGTGGTGATAGGGCCTTTATTATCATCGCCGGATTTTTTTACCATGAAGAATACAACAACACCCACCGCTACCACGCCGCCGATAATATATGGCCATATAGAGCGTTTCTTTTTCACTTTGCCCTCAGGGGCTTCTTTTTCAATCACCCGTGCGTATTTTTCTTTACCAACGTCTTCGGAATTCACGGGGAGTACTGAAACCCGCAGCAGGTGAATAAACAAAGCTAAAACAACAACAGCGATAACATTTTTTCTGTTTTTTATAAATTCCATTTTCAATCCTCTTTTTTCTTCTTGTTATTTTCTTTGATTTATGGTATTCAATTTTCCTGGGTAAGTCAACCCAAAAGCAGGTAAAAATATGATTAAATACACACAAAAAGAATTCAAGACCATATTGAACAAGCGGAAGTTTATCGACAGTTGGTTCTGGGACCGATACGGTATCAACGGGTACAACGGCTGTATATTCGGCTGTGTCTACTGCGATTCTCGCAGCTCCAAATATCGTCTGCCTACCGATTTTGAAAACGATATTATTGTTAAAACCAATGTCAAAGAAATGCTGGATAAACGCATTGCCAATGCCCGAACCTTGTTGCCGGATGTGGTGGGCATGTCCGGCGCTTCTGATCCGTATCACCCGGCAGAAGCCAAATTTCAAAATACGCTGCAGTGCCTGGAAGTACTTGAAAAACACAAGTACCCGGTGCATATTATTACCAAGTCAACATTGGTCTTAAGGGACCTGGATTTACTGGATAAAATCGGCCAAAACAATTGGTGCTGCGTTTCCGTTACTATCACCACCACTAACACCGAGGTATCATCATTCCTGGAAGGGCGGGCACCGTCACCGCAAGAAAGGTTCGACATTATAAAAACCATAAAAGAAACCAAAACGCATATCCGTGCGGGTGTATTGCTTTTGCCTATTGTGCCTTTTCTTTGTGATTCCGATGATAACCTGGAAGAAGTGTTTAAAAAAACAAAAGAATCCCAGGCAGATTATCTTCTTTTTGGCGGCATGACCATGAGAGACATGCAAGCAGTATGGTTCATGAAACAC
The DNA here is from genome assembly GCA_011772425.1 of Candidatus Aminicenantota bacterium. Classification (GTDB taxonomy): domain Bacteria; phylum Acidobacteriota; class Aminicenantia; order UBA2199; family UBA2199; genus JAKAGC01. Next base: position 17,108 of record WVZO01000301.1, on the reverse strand, counting down.
CTGCAAGAGAAATACCCGGAATTGGTAAAGAAGTATGAAGACCTTTATCAATTCAGGTACAACCCTGAATCGCCAATCTATGAAGGCAGTTATGCTCCCAAAGGAAGCTATGCGATAAAGATAAATAAAAAAGTATTGGCCTTGTGCGAGAAATATAGAATACCTTACAGGATAAAGCGTTACCTCCCGGGGGATTACAGGAAACCCAATTATATGATTGCTGAAGAACTTTTAAATGAAGCCTATCGACTCCAGGTAACGGGTAAAGCGTGGAGCAATATGTATTGGGCAGGGATGAATATCCAGAACTTAAAGGAGTCGATTGCTGCAGTTGCAGCACGCAATGAGTTACGAAAGATCAGGAATGTGACGAATGAAATTTTACCTTTCATCTGGAAAAACATATGAAGAGCTTAGTTCGCTTCGCTCACAATTGATTGGAATGATGGAATAGTGGAATGTTGGGTTTTGGGATGATGGGGTGATATGGAGTGATGGTTTTTTTAATGATCCTGGCTATTCTTTATATGCGAGGAAGTGGTGCAGCGGGACAGCGTGAGCCGCTCTCACGCTGTCCCGTGACTCATAAACCGCAGCGAGTCCGGGCGAACACGAGGGTTCGCCCCTACATCTAATGGACGTTTTCGTGCATTCGTAGGGGTAAACCTTGTGTTTACCCTTGCTTGAAACTACTTCACTACTTCGATTTCCAGGGACCGGGAGTGATGAAGCCCAAGATCATTGACAACCGTAACCGTAATCGTGTGTGTACCTGGTTCTCCTCCGTAATAGACAAAATTTCCCTTGAGATTCTTTTTCACACCCCCACCGGACATATTCCAGAAGTAACGCAATTCACCCTGGGTAGGATTATTGACCTCCAGTTCCAGCAAAACCGTTTCTCCCTGTTTGATTGCTGCCTTTTTACAGGAGAAACGAGTAACAGTGGGAATCTCCCTAAGCCCTGAATAATCGCCTTTTGCTTCCTTATTTAATAAAAGACCATCCAGTGTCCCGGCAGCAGCTGCCAGCTCTTTCCTGGCATTACCTTCTGCCCGCATCATGATGATAACATTGTGGCGGATAAAATCGATATTTGAAAAGCCTCCTGATTGTTCCACCGGTGCAGCATAACAAACGTTGCCAATATTCAGCCCCGATTCACTGCCTGTGGGTTTGGGCACCAGGGGCGCCATTTGGGTATTGGCATAATAAGAAATGAGGTATTCTTTTGCCGCAGTGAAGGTGGGGCATACCACCATGGTGACTTGCAATTGGCGGTCATCTGCTGTCCACCATTGGCGATATTTCGAGTACGTGGTTCCCTGGATCGTTTCAATACTAATATTATCTTTCTGCCATGTTTTCGACATGCCTTCCAGTTGCGGGAGGATGGCCTGGGAAATATTCAGACCGGGTATTACCATACCGGTTTCTGCTTCCCAATTGGTGAAATCGTATTTTTCTTTTGCTGTTTGAAGTTGTTTTTCCAGCATTTCCTGTGACTGTGCCTTTATTTCACCTGTGAATAAACACGAAACCAAAAACATAACAATGACATAAATCATATAAACATAGAATCTTTTTTTCATGGTACTGGCCCTCCCTTTTTATTGTATGGAAAATGTTTGTGTTGACGGATACCCGGTATTTGTTGGTGGATAATTGTCCACCACTTTTATCTTGTATCCGGTCCACGGCTCATCGATCATCCATGTCTCCGTAAACGGCGGCCCGTAATCCGGGTCGCTGTCCGTATCCACGGTGAGACAGGCATCAAAGATATTATCGCCTATACTGCCGAAGGCATGGTTGGCAAATCCGTAACGACCCTCTGCATTGCCCCAATCCCCGGGCACGATTGGCTCGGGATAAACCATGGGATTGTCGTAAAAGGGATTGTTGGTCCAGCCGCGGCCGATGGCATTGATGCAATTGAGAAAACCAAAGGGGCTGCTGTACCGGTAAGATAAGCCGCATCCCACCACATTAGAAAACGTAACCAATGATTTCCCCATATCGTAGCAATTCACCACACCGATATTGGGAATATTGTTCAGGAAATTGGTCAGGTAGAATTGCCCGCCATAGCCGTATGAAGGAGCGCCTGAGTAGGTATCGTAAAGTCCGCCCACATTGAGAAAAAGTTGTCTGGTGATTTTGTCAGCCGCCCCTTCAGGGGTGGTTTGTCCCCAGGCCCATATGGTAGATTTATATAATACATCTGTCCAGGGTTCTGACTGGCCCGAGGTGCTCCAGGGGGACTGGGGCTGTGCTAAGACATTATATATTCTATTTTTCGTACCGGCAAGAAGGACTTCCGCCCCTCCTGAACCGTTGATGTCTTCACAATACCAGTTCCATGCCTGGTAAAAATAGCGGATGTCATTGGGCGTATTGGCGGATACTTGAAAAGAAACCGCACCCGATGTCCCGCCGCTAAACGATACCGTGGTTTGCAGGGCATCACCCAGGTATCCATACTGTTGGGCAGCCCGTATCTTCGCACTGGTTACCCCCGCTGCAGCAGAAAAAACCGCTTTGATGGTAATCGTCTTGTTTTTAATGTAAGCAGCGGGATGAGTTTCTTGCGCTTTCACCCATTCCGGCACCGGCACATCTTCACTGTAGTTTTTCCTGATATTCATGGCATCCGCATTATTGGAAGTGGTATTGTGGTTGAAGGAAATACTGTCCAGGCATATCCACAGGGTGGGCACCACAAATCCTTTGGCGTCCAGGCTGTCGACAATATCCTGGCCCCTGTCATACACGCCGAAGGGGGCAAAATCCACCACCACATCGTAGCCGGCATCCCGGACCGTGGGACTGCTCCATATTCGCGTGTAGTTGTAATTGGCACATCCCGGCTGCACCGTGACGGTTTCATACCCGCCGGAAACATCGCTTAAAATTGTCCCATCCAGCCATTGGGCTTCTGTCCGGTGATAGACCACATACAGCCTGCCATTCTGGTTGGAATAGTCATGACCGCCGGTATGGGGGTTCACCGCTAACCAGACCTCTTCACTGGCACCGAAAAAGTCTTTGTATATAGGATTGGGAGCGCCGATGACCGTGCCTGTACCCGGGTCCTGGGGCGGGGCCTGGCAGGCCAGTTCCGCTTCCACATGGGGTTCCAATGGTTGAGGCGGATAAGGTTCTAACTCGGAAATAGTAAATCCTATACTGTACACACTATCGATTACATTATGGCTGTCGATAATACTATCTGCCGTCTCATACTCACCGGTCTCATACTCAACAACGAGATCATAGGCGCCGATACTCAAATCTGTTTTGGATGAAATCATTGTGGTGAAATCTTGCTGTTCTTCGTCCAGTGTCACCACTTTCTCCGTATGAGCTTTGTCAAAAGGCTCATCAAGCCTGTCGCCGATTTCCCATGAATGGCGGTCGCTGACCACGTGAATGTGTAATTTAACCCCTGGCGGGAAATTTTTCCCGGTTATAAATACGTTTTCCTGTTGATGGGAAAACATGTTCAACGGGTTTCCCTTGTCGTTGCTGGAATAGACAATCGGTCCCGACTCATCCAGTGACATGACGTTGATGGGTACCTCTGCCACTGCCTCGTCTTTGTGCTGGACCAGGCAGCGGTACGTATACCGGGAAAGCAAATCCGTATCCAGTTTTCCCACAGGGGATTTTTCGTATTCCACACCAATATCCCACCATAAAGCAATGGTAGGAATGATCCCGCGTTTGTCAGAGGTGAGAATGGAACGTGTGAGTTCTTTGTCATCCGATCGCATCACCAATATGGTGTATTCTGTCTCAGGGAGAAGACCGGAAAAACTCCCGAATACTGAATCCATTACCCGGAAATTTTCGGCTTTCTCACCGTTGGAATTGGTGAGAATGATCACCGGTTGTTCTTCCTGGACCTGGACCTGGGGAAACTGAAAAGCTCCTCCTGCCAGGATTAACGTTAAAAAGATAAACATGATAGGTAAATCTTTCATTTTAGCCTTCATAGAGTCCCTCCTGTATGTTATTATCCTAAGAATGAAATTTTTTTAAGCCTTGCCGTTTGGCGTTAGGAAGTTTACCAGGAATATTCGAAAAAGTCAAGTTTTCCAGGCGATTTTAGTGTTAGCCACGAAGTTACATGAAGGGCAATTACTCTACTTCGATATCTCGCTCCCTGTTGTCAGGCAACAAGCTCATGTTTTCTTGGGTGAAAAATCTGGGTTTTTCAAATCATAGAACTACCGGTACGCCGTTGTTATGGGAATACCTTTTATTAATACTCTGCAAAATGCGCTAAAAAAAACAAAGTTTCCCCGATTGGTATCTTTCAAGCGTCATGAACAAATCCTATTGGGCTGCGGGCGCCGCCCGCCCTTTGGGAAATTAGGGCCTAAAGCACCAGGAAACCAGGATTTTCACATCCTGACGCCCTTGTATGCAATATGGAAAACCATCCAGGGTAAAATGAAAAAGAATACGATTGTATAAGCCAAAAACAGGCCAATCCCACTTTGAATCCTGAGGCGTATCCACAGCCCAGGTTTAGTTCGCCGGGTCACGACAAAAACTATTATCCAAATGACGACCGGCATAAACAGGTGCAGAAACTGTGTGATTAAAAATAAAAAGGATTTATCAGTTATCAATGCTGTAAGGATGGCCCAGGGCAGCACAATACAGGCTATTCCCAGAACAAGGAAACAAACCACCACCGCTGCTGCCTTCAATCCGGACAGCAACTTTTGTCCTGGAGGTACATCCTTGCTTTTATCCCTGGTTTTCTTGTTGGTCTTGGGCTGGGTCTCCAGTATTTTGTTCAATTCCGACATCTTTTTCTCCTTCTTTCTGTTTGGAGTAAAGAACAGCGAAAAAGAATATCAATGAACCGTATAAGAGAAACGTTTGCATGATCGAAACAAAGGCATAAATATCATACATTCTCATGAATTGGGGTGGGGCTTTCAGGATTTGGGAGATAAACGTAGGAATAAATCTTGATATAAGCGCCAGGAATAGTCCAATACACAAACAAACAATCACAACTTTGGTTGCTGTTTTCAGACTCATTACTCCTCCTTCGGTTTTTTACTAAGGCTTGATATCGTTATAATATATCAAAGAAAACAATTTTTCAAGCCCAAGGTAAGCGAGGAAAAGGAGAAAAAGGGGACGCACGAAAAATCCAATTACTCGTAATCGTGTTTCTGTCTGGCATGAAAAAAACCACAGATTACACAGATTTACACAGATTATAAAAAAAAATAAAAAAATCTGCGTAATCTGTGTAATCTGTGGTGAACCTGGCAATGAGCCAGCGTTGAGAGGGAGCACGTAAGTGCAAGGCCCTCCTGGGTAAGGTTTAGTCAACCGCCCGGTAGTGTAACGACATAGGTTGAGGTTTAACCGAATGTAGGATAAGCGAGTGCGGCGAGGTGAAGGGTGTATGCCCTGAATCTGCCCCTTAGCCCCGAGAGACGCTGAATTTTGGGAATGTGCCGATCCTGTCACAGAGGGCGCAGGCCACGCGGAAGATGCGCTATAGACGAGTATCGACCGACGCCCCGGNNCAACGACGTTGGAGCAACCAGGCGGGAGATAAGTTTCCCGTAAGTGTAACAAAATACCAGGGTACGGCGTATCGACGTAAAAGGAGAGCGTCGGATGAACTTATCTCTTTGGGATAGGAACCGGTTTAGCTGAGAAGCGGCTAATCCCCGCGGAGTGAAGGTTCCTACGGTTAGACGCCCGTGGAGGTAGAAACATTGGCACTATGCAAGGAGTGAACAAACAATGAGCACAGAACTGAAACGGATAGGAGAAAAGGCACGCGCATGTCCGGGATTGGTGTTTACCACGTTGTACCACCATGTAACGGACATAGATAACCTTCGAGACAGCTTCAAATCCCTGGATGGCCGTAAGGCAACAGGGGTTGACGGCATAACGAAGGCCGCTTACGGAGCCAACCTGGAGGCCAATCTCCAGGAATTGTCCGACAAACTTAAGCGAATGGGATACAGACCGCAACCCAAAAGGCGTGGTTATGTACCTAAGCCAGGCAGCGATAAAATGCGCCCCCTGGGTATCAGCAGTTTCGAAGACAAAATCGTAGAGGAGGCGGTCAAACGAGTGTTAGAACCGATCTACGAGACGATATTTGAGAA
>WVZO01000301.1:10548-10817 GCA_011772425.1 Candidatus Aminicenantota bacterium | reverse complement strand
GTCCGAGCCAGTGAGGAAGGAACCCCGCAGGGGTCGATAATCTCACCGCTGCTATCGAATGTCTACCTGCACTACGCGCTAGATCGATGGTTTAGCCAACGGGTGAGCAGGGGATGTAAGGGGGAGGCTTATTTCTTTCGTTATGCGGATGATTTCGTAGCCTGCTTCCAATATAAGAGAGAAGCAGAGATATTTCGTAGGAGGCTAGGCGAACGGTTAGATTATTTCCATCTCCAACTGGCAGAAGAGAAGACCAGGAGTATCGAATT
>WVZO01000301.1:0-10457 GCA_011772425.1 Candidatus Aminicenantota bacterium | reverse complement strand
GGAATACACTACGAAAAGGAGAAATGCTTCGCCGGGCTAAAGCTCGTGTGGTAGGACATCTTAAACTACTACGCCATAACTGATAACGGAAAAATGTGTGGCATATATCTGTATCATGCTACACGAATCCTATTCAAATGGATAAACAGGAAGAGCCAGAGAAAATCCTACACATGGAAAGGGTTCAATCAGGTACTAAAATGGGTCGGATGGCCCGAAGTACGAATTAAGGTGAAGATGAGCCCTTTCGACAGGGGTGCCTTACCTCAGAATGTCTGATCGAAGAGCCGTATAAGGAAAAGCCTTTCGTACGTTAGTTATAATAGACTTTATCACGATCAATAAAGGTTTTGCACTGTCTGTCATGTCCATTGGATTAACTCTCCATTTAAACATACCAAAATTATAAGTCATTGTCAAGATCAAGTTACGCAAGTTACGGCCTTGACTGATATAATCTGTTACAGGGTACATGTAAATGGATATAGGGGATATGAATGTTGCCAATGGCGGCGTTGTTGATTCGGTATATTTAGTTTCAAAGATTTCAGTAAATTTGTTTAATACCTTTAATGCTTCATCTTTTGTCGGAGACAGATAAATTTCATGGATAATGATAATTTTTTTTGTTAGGGGTAGTGTTAGCGTTTGAACCGATTGGGGCATACTATCCAATACATTGGCATTGACCGCGCTGTGCAACCAGCATGTCTGATGCCTGGTTTGAGGAGATTCTTTTGCTAAATTATACCGGAAACCTAAATCACAGTCTCCAATGACCCCAATGACCCGAAATGGTTCATTGCTTAATCCTGATTTTTTTAAGATCATCAAGAGGTTTCTGTAGGATATCGATATCTCACTTTCTCGCGGATCATCTTCAATTTCAATGGAAAACGAAGACAGTTCCATCAATACACCAGGAAAATCTCCGGTTGATAACCCTTTTAAATATAAATAAAAATAAAGGAAAGCAATGAACTCATCAAGCTCTTTGGCCCTTCTTAAATTTAAATAGGCAGGTAAAATGCTGATGTAGAAGAGGTAGAAATTTAGTCCTTTCATCACCTTCATCCCTGATCCTGATCCTGATCGCCGTCGATCTCCTACACCTACACAGGGACAGGGGGCTGGGACTTTGATTTTCATTATATCCCACTGTTCTGGCAAAGAAAGAGATGAACTTTCGTGGGCTTCATGGGCTTTCTTTCCCCGGTTATGGTGGTTATGGGTATTATGGGTATGGGGATCTCCTGGGCCGTGATCTCTCTTAATCAATCTAAATATAAATGGCATGAATTCAATTATGAGTGCGTATAATACGTATAATTTTGCATATACATATGTATACGTATAATACGCATATGTGTGTGCAGGCCATGGAAGTTGTTTAAGCAACCGGAGAAGCAATAACGAGATCCTAATTGATTTTTTTCTTTTTATTCTCATCATTCAATCCTCATCCTTCATCCTTCACACAGCAATCCCTATTTGATTTAAATAATTTTTAATCGAATCTCTATCAGGGAAATATTTGATCAAAATATTAATATGTTCTTTGACGACCTTGACTCCCTTTTCAGTTACCATTGAGATGAGTGAAGGAGGGAGATTGTAGTACCACAGCACCAGGATGGAATTAAATACTTTTAAGTAAGAATCAACAGACCTGGGGTCGTGGTAGGTCTTCCTTGCTATTTCTTTTGTATAATATCCCTGCATCGAAAGATCAATGATCAACTCTTTGTGAGTGAACATGGTCCCGGCATCAAGTATACTTCCGGGAGTAGGTAAAATCACTTTATTCACTTTCATATACTTTCTGAGTAATTTGCTTATCACCGTAGCAGAGCGCAAATAAAATAGTTGTAATTCGTCATCTGAGAGGAGAGTTTCCTGCAGATAGGCTTCGGTGGTTATCCTGGCCAGTTGGTTCATCATTTGTTCATTGAGTTCGATAAGATTTTTAGGTCTTGTGTTGATGCTGATCTCTTCGGGGGAATATAGAGTAAGGACAATTGGAATTTGCTTCCGTTGGATTTGGACACATCCCACCTTTTTCGATTTTTTATAACTGGTCCCAAGCCAAATAAATTGGCCTGGTTGAATGGCGCTTTTGAGAGGAAGAAAATAAGACCTTCTTTCCAAAAAGTAATCTAAAATGTTTTGAGCCACGAAAGGTTTTAGCCCCAGTTGATCAACACAGTAATTGATTAGATTATTTTTAATATCGATTGGAGGGGTGTGACTATGGCTATGGCTATCAACAGATTTTAGTTCAGGACGCTTAAGTTGTATGTCATCGGGATTAATCAAAGGAAAAGAGGGGTCTATTTCCAGATCATACAAATGGGTTCCCGGTTGTGATCTGGGAATCGTATCTCTTAAAGAGATAAGTGAGTGAACATCCTCTAAGCTAGCCTGGGTATCAATGCTTTTTAATAAATCGAACACTTTATCGATCATTCGTTTCTTGTACGGCTGGAATAGCTTCGTCTCAACAAGAATATCAATTGCCCCTTTATCAAAAAGGGGAACAACGATAAGTTCTCCTTTGTAAGGTAATAGAAGGTCGCCTGGTTTTAATCGTTCGATATAGTTTTCTTTTTCCCAATTTTCCAGTGTCTGATTGAATTTATCCACAATAGCCTGGCACATCCATGAATTCTGCGTGAAATCAAACCGCAGTGCTAAGTCTGAAATGATAGCCTTTAGATAATCTTTTTCCAAAAGGCTTTTGTATCTTCTTTCTCTGTCTCTTTTTTTCATAATCAGGTTCTCCTTTTTATTTTTAGAATCTTTTTTTTTCCATTTCCATTTCCGTCTTCGTTTTTGTTTGCCTTTACCGTTTGACTAAAATTGTTTCTAATCTTAGCCATTATCCAGCCGTATTCTTCAGTGTTGTATCTTTCATAAATTTCACGAAATTTAGCCGCAAGGTTATATGTCATTTTGGCAGACATCCTGATCTGGTTTAAATTCAGTCCCATATCGGTCAATCCTACCACTTTTGTGAATTTTCTCAGGTAGTTTTCGATGCTTTCGTAAGAATGAGCGGTTTTAAATTTAATTTCGGTTTCGGTATGGCCTGTAAGGTATAATTTGATTATCTTTTCCGCATGGGATATTCCAGGCCCAATATCGTGCATATTTCCCCTGGTGGGTATCGGTATCACATTGTTATTGTTATTTTCATTTTCACTGTCACTGTGTTTTTTAATGAGATTTTTTACCACACTTACCGATACCCCTAACAAGAATGCCAGGTCATATTGAGACAGGGTGGCCTTTTGGCTTTGAGCCTGTATGGTATATCTTTGGGTTTTGTTCCACTTCCTGGTATTGGTATGATAAGGCGAATCCGGGCTTGTATCATCGGAGGAGAAGATGGTCAATTTGATGGGAACCATTTCAGAATTACTCAACGGCGTACCCGAAATTGTATCCTGACTCACGGCGTAATAGATAATTTCTCCATCTTTTCGACTCTTATTAGTCTGTGAAGCCTCTTTGTGAAGAAAGCTTAAATAATCGCATATCAGCGCATTGGAAAAAGAGAAGTAATGTTTTAGTATGTTGTAAAAAGCTTCTTTTCTCTCTGATCCGTCTGTCTCAGTATCAAAATCGGAAGCCGTACCCGTACCTTTTTGAGTATTCATACTGGGGTATAATCTTGAATATTCTGTATATCTTGAGGTGGCGATGATGTCTTTTGTCAGCATTGATATTTCGGCTGACAGTGGACCAGGTAAATGTGCGAATGCGAATGATTTTTGACCATAAGGCTCGTAAGAGAATTGAAAAAAATTAAACAAAAGGCCGCACCATTCCAATTTAGAAATGAGCAGTTTTTCCATTATCTCTTTTTCGTTTTTATTTTCTATAAAGAAATCTTTCAACGCCTTTGAGTAGCGAAATACAGGCGTTTTTGTAAAAGTAAACCATTTATCCGATAGATAAGTTAACGAAGGGAATCTAACGCCCATTTTGAAGAAAGGGATGAGCCTTTCTCGAATTGATTTTGGGGTAATATTAACAATCTTTGCCAGTAAATTGATATCGATTTTAGAATTTTGAAAAGCAATACTTTCGAGGATATTGACGATTCGATGGTTTTGTAATGCCTTAAGACCGTATTGGAGATAGATGTCCAGTTCGTAGTGAGAGAAAGCAGGTATGGTCACAGTTTTTCGTGGAAGTAACTGGAGGTTTTGTTTTTTATTTGAATGGAAATTTTGATAAAGAGAAATGGTGAAACAATTTTCAGGAATCTCCAGGAGGACATTTTGATAATAATCATTGGCAATTTCAGCTAACAACTCGGCTTCGGCCATACACAGCCCATATCGAGAGATGTTAATATCTTTGAGATAGAAATACTTGCTTTTGTATTGAAGTGAATGGATTTGGTCTTTAATATTGGTTCTAAAATATTTTGGTCGTCCCATGGTGCCTTCCTTTACCTTTAGAATTAAAATCCGCTTTAAAGAAGATATTTCAACTTTTAGATACAATTTTACACAAATCGGATAGAAAATGGAAGTGATTTTTCCACAATTATTAACAGGGGGGTAGTTGGAATTGTGGGAAATCCAGTGTATTAGAAATGCATTGATATCAGGCAATCTGGTGTTTTTTCCACATTTCCACAGGGTATATTTATTATTATATATGTTAATGAATTTAGCGATGAGAAAAAGTCTATTCAGATTATGGACGGATCTGGGCGGGGGGTGTCGGGTAACTTGCATTCCTACCGCTACATTTTATTACTTTATCGAGCTGCGGTTGAGTAAAATCCAGATTGGAGGAAACTGCTCTTTTCTGTAAACAGTTGAAAAGGAACTGTATCACCAAAAAATGTTAACGGCAGACAGGAGAATAGTTGAGCTTCGCTATCGGCTAAGTATTTTTACCTATTTTTTAATAAGTATTTTTACCTTTTTTTCAGAAATATCTTGACATTTCTTTTCAGGCGTGATAATCATTAACTTTAGGAACGGAAGAGTTGAATAAAAGTAAGTAGATACTGAAAACTTCAGTTGAAACGGGAGTCGGAGGATAGGCAGTGGTCAATTTTTTTGAAGAGTTAGGCAAGGTTCGAAATAACGATAAAGTTTGGCCACTCAGGAACTCAACTTACAGGAGGGCTATTATGAGAAACCAGACGCTTACTGCCATAATGGAAGTTACAACCCGCTGCAATTATAGCTGCACGTACTGTTACGTTGGAGCAGAAGTTTCCGGTGAAGAGATGACACTGGAAACACTTCGAGCCACAATCCAAAAGTTGCTCTCCATTGTGGATCACAGTACGATTAGATTCATTTGGCATGGTGGGGAACCTCTCCTCCGCGGCTTGGAGTTCTTTGAGCACGTGATTGCACTTCAGGAGGAATTAAATGTCCATGACAAAACGTGCATAAACGCTATCCAAACCAATGGTTCCTTATTAAACGGTGAGATTGTCGATTTCTTCAAAAGGAACGCTTTTCAAGTTGGTTTGAGTCTTGATGGCCCACGAGAATTCAACGATGCAACTCGTAAGTGTGCACAGGATTGCGGCACCTACGAGACAACCCTCGAGAAAATCAGGCTGCTCAAAGAGAATGGATGTAATACAGGAGCGATTGCCACCATTACGAAGCAAAACAACCACTATCCTGCGGAATTATATAGACTCTTCAAAGATATAGGCATCCACATGAAATTGGGCCAGCTAAGAAACTCCGGCAGAGCAAAGTCCAGGGGCGAAGAGCTTCGTCTGCTCCCAAAAGAATATGGTGAATTTGCCACGCAGCTTTTTGACATCTGGCTTAAAGACAGAGAAACCACTATTGAAATAAGTCCCTTCGAATCCATCATGCGGAGTATGTTCAAACCCGACGAAAGACCTGTGGTATGCTTCCATGCTGGAAGGTGTCATAACAATTTCGTCGGCATTTCCCCTAATGGTGATGTATATCCATGTGGTCTTTATCAAGGCTATGAAGACTTCCGCTACGGCAACATACACGATCTGAGATTGGATGAAATTGAGAAAACGCGTGCATATGAAACTCTGGAGCTCCGGCAGGAAGTTGTCAATCATCTGTGTGGGGAATGTATCTTCTTCGAATACTGCCATGGTGGATGTCCTTTTAGCGCTCTTTGCAATAATGGAGATATATTGTCCAAGGACTACTACTGTGAAGCTTTTAAGATGATTTTCCAACACGTAGCTGAAAGCAGTGCGGCGATCGAGACTTCCCAGGACCTCAAAAACAAGTTAAAGATAATATGCGGAGGTGGAGGGGGTAAAGGTACATATACTGTCCACTCCGATGGCCCATACACTGTCTACATCGACTACACTGATTATCAAGTTGTCGTGTGACTTCCCATCAGTGGGCTCACAATCCAGAAAATCTGAGGAGGAGAAGAATGGACAGACGAAAAGGGACAGAGAGGATTAGAGCAGAGCTTGATGGAATAAGAACTTTTCGTCAATTGAAAGAAAGATATCCAGCACTAGCTCAGGCAATGATAGAGAGGGAGAGGGAAAAAGGCCAGTACGCCGTCAACTACTCTGTTCAACACAGTGTTGGATTTCAGAAACCGATCGAAGGCCAAAGCTGGCCCTGCCCTGGCAGTGATCTTTGCTCAACTTGCTCTCTATCTAGGGAGATGGGAGGGCATTGTGGGGGGTGCGATGTCGAGTATTTTCATCGGTGTCAAAAACATCACTGCTATTCAAGTTGTGATACGTGTGGTGGTGGAAGACATTCCCCGGTCGCAGCCTGTTGTGGTCGGTCTCCTCGCCGTGAAAAATGGGATGAAGTGTTCGACATCGACGTACAACCATATGCTCCGCCACCAATATTAATAAACTGTCATCTTATTCCTGTGATTATTCCTCGAATTGTGAAGTATGGCATCCCCGATTCTTTCCCCGAAATTGATGCTTGGGCTGTGCCTGTTCATAAAGTTATGAACCTCAAGGGAGAATTTCGATCATCAGACATTAAGGATTTCCTCGGTTTACCAAAAGATCGAAAGCTGATACTCTCAACAAGTGCTCCCGATAACTATATGGAGATGCTGTGGAAGAAAGGTGAGTTTCTTGACTATCAAGGACATGGTATTGATTACTGGTTCCCGGCACATTTCTCAATTTATGATAACGACAGCAAGTATTATCAATTTGCTAATGCAAAGCGCCAACAGATTAACGCATTTCGTGCAAGAAGCCAGTTCGTATGGTTCCGTTTGGGGGAGCATATTCCTATTGAATTCTTAAACCCAATTCGAAATGCGCCTTCCGTGTTGATTTCTTGTCAACAGTTATATTCTCCATTCAACCGCAGAATACTGGAACAAGAAGCCCGAATCGCAGATGAATGGTTTCCCACATCTACATCGTTCTTTCTGATCAGGCACAAGAGCCTCCCTTCTTTCCAGGAAAATCGCGTCATTTATGAAATCAATACGCGTTGGCTAATGACTGGAGTGGTGGGGCGAGATATTGACAACAAACCAGTCAAGAGCATGTCGATTGGTGACATACTGGTTAGCAATCTCAGGGAAGTTATGAAAATATTGAGCACTCGATGTTAATCCGCACCCAACCTTCGTTCCACCTAACAACTGGTCTTTTATCTTGCTTGGCTCCTTTTTAAAGGCTTTTCAGGTCACCTCCAGAGCTTTTTTGGGCAGAAATAATGGAATAATGGGGATTAATGGGATCAGGTGAAATTGCCGATTAAAACCGGCAGGAGGTAGAAGGTGGAAGTCCTTTATTGTGAAGATTTAGCAGATCACACAAACCCCGAGGAAGTATTACATAAGAAATTATTTACCTGGTACGTTATTTGTTATACAAATATTATTCACAAAAGGTTTACTTTCTTCCCGGAACGGAGAATGTGTTTCTTCGGGAGGATACTGTATTCCTGTGGGAGGACAATGCGTTCCTGAGTAAGGATACTGTATTCCTGCGGGAGGATATTGTGTTCCTGCGGAAGAATGTTGCGTTCCTGGACAAGGATATTGTGTTCCTGCGGAAGGACGCCGCGTTCCTTGGCAAGGATATTGTATTCCTGGAGGAGGATATTGCATTTCTCAGTAAGGATATTGTATTCCTGCGGAAGGATACCGCATTCCTGTAGAAGGATACTTTGTTTCTTCAGAAGGATATACGTTTCTCACTGAGGATATTAAATTATTTACCTGGTACTTTATTTGCAGTCACCTGTTTTCCGATAGTATTTTAACTGGATTAAAATGTTGACAAAATACTAAAAAAACATTATGATATCAAGCGGAGGTCACTGATGAACCAGGTAGAAGTAAAACTGGAGGTACCGGACTTTTTAGTTAGTACAATCGATATAAGTAAAGATAAATTGGAAGGCTACATCCGTCAAACGCTGGCTGTCGAGCTTTATCGAGAAGGCAAGCTATCTCTTGGCAAGGCCAAAGAACTTGCAGGACTCGCAAACAAATGGGAAATGATTCAACTCCTTAATTCCAGGGGAGTTTCTTTGGACTATTCGGCTGAAGATGCGGCAGCCGACCTGGAAACATTGGATAAAATATTATCGTGAATCTTAAGAAGGAGATTAAAGCGGATTTGCTCCTTATCGATGACAAAGATGGACGTAAAGCTGCTAAATCCGTGGGGGTACCTATTACAGGAACTGTTGGTTTACTACTTCGCTATTACAGGGGCAGAAAAGATGATTTTAAATTGGCGTTAGATGAATTGATTGCAAAAGGATTCAGGCTAAGCAAAAAAGAATACAAAAAATTCTTGAATATGGCTGTATAAAAAAAGCAAACATATGCTGTTACCAGAACAGCCATGCCCCCAGCTCTACCAAAATTAAGTGACTTTTAATTTTAGTTGGGTTAAAATTAATTCATGATTAATAATAGTAGATATATCCAAAGGGAAATTGAACCCAAAATTTGCAAATACCTGTCATAAACTCGCCCGAAGGGCGCCTCTTTAACTCTCTTACCGCACGGGCAATCTGAAAAAACTTATGCCCTCCGTGCGGATCTACTAACCAATATTCAGGATGGACAGATAATAAGAAAGAACTAAAAAAGCGTTTAGGCTGTCCATCCTGAGCTTCTATAAGAACTCTTTTACCTCTGCCTCCGGCGGCCAAAAACCTTTTTGAAAAAAGGTTTCTGGACTTCCAAAAACTTTTCATACACGGTCAGCCTGTGTTACGCGGTTTATTTCATCGTGCCCCACAGGTTTGTCTACTGGATATAAAACATCCGCAAATCCATCACATTAGTGCGAGTAGGACCGGTTTTAATGTGCTGATCTATCTTTTGAAAGAAATGATAAGAATCATGACACTCCAAGTAATCATCCATATCCAGACCTAATTGCCGGACCTTTGACTTGGTTTCCCGGTCAATCCAGGCACCGGCCGCATCCGTGGGACCATCAAGCCCATCAGTTCCCAAACTGGCAAGGCAAAAGGGGTGAGTGATTTCTTTTAACTCTTTTAACATGTGCAGCACAAAAGCCTGGTTCCTTCCTCCCTTTCCTGTTTTTTTCCCCGGCGGCACTGCCAGTGTAACGGTTAATTCACCGCCGCTCAACAACAATACCGGCGGTTTAAACGGCGTTTTAGTGTAAATGATCTCTTTAACAATTGCCGCATAAATTTTGGCTGCCTCCGAAGCTTCTCCCTTGTCCCGGGAAGTGATAATATGCGCGTGGATTCCCATGCCTTGGGCACAAGACCGGGCCGCTTCCAACGCCACCCGGTTGTCCCCCAAAAGGAAATGAACGTTTTTACTCAAATCGATATCAACAGGAGAAGATGCCCGTTGAAAAAAATCCCTTACCGCAGGTGGTAATTTTTCAATAAGTTTGTACTTTTGAAGAACAGCAAAGGCTTGCGAAACCGGGGTAGAATCATAGATGGAAGGCCCTGAGCCAATGGCTCCCAGCGGTGAACCCACAATGTCCGAAAGAATCAAGGATACCAGACGGGCAGGGTACACAAGCCGCGCCAGTTTCCCTCCCTTTAACGCTGACATGTGCTTCCTGACACAATTGATCTCATTGATTTCAGCACCGCAAGCCAAAAGCAGCTTGTTGATCTCTATTTTATCTTCTAATTCAATCCCCGGGGCCGGCTGCACCATCAATGCAGACGCGCCGCCGGTAATCAAGAAAAAAACCAGGTCACGGTTTCTTACATTATTTTCAATGTAACGGGTGACCGCTTTTCCGGCATCAAGGCTTCTCTGATCCGGCAGGGGATGAGACCCGGCGTAAAATTTGACCCGGTCATGGCTAAAGGCATGATCTTCTAGGGAAACAATAACCCCACCATCAATCCTGCTGCCCAGCACATTGTCCAACCCCTCAAAAAGAAAAGGTGTCCCTTTACCAACCCCCACTACATGAACCTTATCAAATCGATCCAAATCAAACCTTCGGTCTT
>WVZO01000455.1 GCA_011772425.1 Candidatus Aminicenantota bacterium | reverse complement strand
CCTGGACTGCAAGAAAATCCTGATTGATAACTTGAATCATTTCCTTGATCCCATCCGGGAAAAACGTAAAAAATACGAAGCCATTGATACACAGGATATTCTTGAAAATGGCATTAAAAACGCGCGGAAAGCAGCCAAACAAACCCTGGAAGAAGTCAGGGAACTGGTAAAAGTTTAGGTACTCAGGCATGCCCATGACCACAGATATGGAACCAGACGTATATAAGGTCCGCACCGATATCTTTGAAGGACCTCTCGATCTACTGCTGCACCTGATCAGGAAAAATAAAATGAATATCCTGGATATTAAGCTGGCGGAAATCACCTCCGAATATCTTTACCACCTGGAAGATAGAAGCCGAA
Source organism: Candidatus Aminicenantota bacterium (assembly GCA_011772425.1). GTDB lineage: Bacteria > Acidobacteriota > Aminicenantia > UBA2199 > UBA2199 > JAKAGC01. The sequence continues at coordinate 10,543 of WVZO01000455.1, read as the reverse complement.
TCAACCCGGCACGGGAGGGAGATTTTTTAATGACTGCCTCCACATTGATTTATATCAAATCCAGGTCTTTACTGCCAAAGCCTGAGCTAATTGAAGAAGAGTCACCGGAACAGCGTTTGGTTCATACGTTAATCGAGTATGATAAAATTCAAAAAATTTCCAGGCTGTTAAAGGAAATGGAAGATCAGGAACTACTCCTGTGGAAACGGGAGGAAGTGGTAGAGCAGTTTGAGAACAAAGAATTTAAACTAGAAGAAGTCTCTACCTTCCAATTGGCTGAAATTTTTCTTAATCTGGTAAGGAGAAAAGAGCAGGAAGAATTTTTTTATATCGATTCTAAAGAATATTCCATTGAGAGAAAGTGGAAGGAGATTATCGAACGACTGGAAGCCGAGGGCTACTTGAATTTTACTGCTTATATTGCGAATATGGATACTATCGAAGAAATCCTGGTCAGTTTTTTTACCATCCTGGAAATGATAAAACAGCGTGTTATTATCGCGGTTCAAAAGCAATTATTCGCGACCATTTCCCTATGGAAAGTCACTGATACCGTAAAGGAACCGGTACAATAAGAAATAAAAGATGGCAGAGGGCAAAAATAACACCAACTCGCTGCAAGAGAAAATGGCTTTTATCGAGTCCATCCTGTTTGTATCCAAAGACCCGGTGGAACCGGAGAAGATTATGAATTACCTGAATATCTTTGATATATCTGAGTTTGAGCAGATCGTATCTAAAATGGATGCGCAATATAAAGAGGACACCCGGGGTATTTTTTTGAAACGAACCGGAGGAGGGCTGCAGTTGGCCACAAAACCGGAAATGCATTTCTCGTTGAAAGATTTTTTTTCAATAAGGACATCATCACGCTTAACCGTCCCCTCCCTGGAAACATTGGCTATCGTTGCTTACAGGCAGCCGGTTACCCTTGCCGAGATTTCGGATTTGCGGGGAGTCAATTCCACCGGGCCGGTAAAAAACCTGCTGCAGAAGAAGTTAATTAAAATCTCCGGCCGAAAAAAAGTCCCCGGGCTTCCGGCTCTTTATTCTACTACTAAAGAATTTTTGCTCTATTTCGGGTTAAATGACCTCTCGCAATTGCCCTCCTTGGAGGAGTTAACCGAGATGCTCGAAGAGGCGGAACAACCGTCTTTGTTTAAATAAAGGAGATAAATATGAAAGATTTGGTTAATCCCAACGTATTGGAACTGATACCCTACAAGCCTGGAAAGCCTGTAGAAGAACTACGACGGGAGCATAGGCTGGAACGAATAGTGAAACTGGCGTCCAATGAGAATCCTTTCCCGGTTCCCCAAAATGTTGTCGATGCTGTTAATCGAGAAATTAGCCATTTTAATTTCTATCCTGAAAATGATAGTTATTATTTGAGGCATCGAATTGCAGAATACAACGGCATCGATGCGGAAAATGTCATTGTCGGGGCCGGCTCCGTACAGCTTATTCGCATGATTGTCAGTACTTTTTTGAAACCGGGGGAAACCGTATTAACTTCCCAGAAAACCTTTTTGATGTACCGGATTTCTGCCACTGAGGCAGGTGGAAAATCCGCATTTATCGAGGCTCCCATGGGGAGGGATTACATGTATGATATGGATGCCCTTTATGATTTGGTGGACGATAAAACCAAAATTATATTTATTGCCAATCCCAATAATCCTACCGGTACCATGGTGCCCAGGCAGGTCATGATGGATTTTATAACCAAAATCCCGGACGATAAGATCATTGTACTTGATAATGCTTACCAGGAATATGTGCATCATCCGGAGGATTATCCCGACGCCAAGGAAGAAGCGCTGAACCGGAAGAACTTGATCGTACTGCGGACCTTTTCGAAAATCTATGCCCTGGCTGGCTTGCGCGTTGGTTATGCGGTTGCCAATGACGAAGTCCTCGCCTATTTAAACCGGCTCAAACCACCTTTTAATGTCACTCGCGCGGCCCAGGCAGCTGCGTTAGCTTCCCTGGAAAATGAGGATTTTAAACGCTGGTCCGCATCTCTCAATGTTGAAAACAAAGCAAAACTATACCAGCAATTAAAGGAAATGGGAATGGAAGTCATCCCCTCGGAAACCAACTTTTTGTGTTTCTTTCCCGGCGTTGATACCGTTGAATTGAATCAACGGTTATTAAAGGAAGGCATCATTATCCGCCCCCTTCATGCCTTTGGTGTCCCCGAAGGCATCCGGGTGACAGTTGGGTTTGAAGAGGACAATGATTTCTTTATCGAAAAGTTGACAAAGGTACTAGAAGAGATGTAAATATATGTTCGTGCCCTCCGGGGGCAGCCGGCAGCCGTGTTACAATGAAAGCTGCCCCTTCATTGCCAACTGCCAACTGCCAACTGCCAACTGCCAACTTCTTCTACTACCTTCCTCCTTTTTTGTATAGATATTTAAAGAATTCGGGATCGGTGGTCAGTATTTTCTTCATGTTAGGGAGAAGTTTCTCGTACTGTTTCAGGGCCATCCAGAATTCCGCGAATTCCGGGGACTGGCTGTAGGCTTTGTTACGGATATCCAGGGCCTCTGCGTCAGCTTTGGCTTTAATCTCCTTGGCCTTTTTTTCAGCTTCGGAACGGATGGAGAGTCGTTCTTTCTCCATTTTACCCAGCCATTTGGCTTTTTCTCCTTCCCCGTCTGAGCGGAACGCCTGGGCAATCTGGTTCCTCTCTTTGATCATCTGCTGGTAGACATTTTGGGTAATGGCATCGGAATACTTGATTTGCCGGACCACCACGTCGATCAATTTAATACCGTATTCCGGTGTCATTTTCCTGGCAGCGGTTAACATAGCGTCGGACAGTTTTTCCCGGCCTTTTTTAATCGGTTCATAGGTGACCTTTGTAAAGGTTCTTACTGTTGAAGCGATTTCGCCTTTTTCCACCGCGCCGGTTTGGCCACTGTAAACGTCTTTTCGTTCGATCTCGTTAATACGGTTGGAATTGCGCACGGCTTCCCGCAGGGAGTGTACAGCGATCACGTCCCTGGCGCTGGAATTGATCACCTGGTCCAACCGCTGCTGGGCACTATCAATCTCGCCCAATCGTTCATAGAAAACCTTGGGGTCCTGGATTTGCCAGCGGGCCGTGATATCCACCCAGATATACTGGTTCTCTTCAGTAGGATACAGTTGGGCTTCACCATCCCAGGATTGGATTTTTTTGGGATAGTATCGCACCTGGTCCACCAGCGGTACTTTAAATTTCAAACCCGCTTCGGTCTCCATTCGGGTAATCCGCCCAAAACGAATCACGACTCCCTGCTCCCCTTCTTCCACGATGAAATAGGGACCCAGTATGAGGAAGAGAATAACAAACACCACCACAGCAATGATGATACCTTTGGTTTTTTTCATTGGTCATCTCCTTTCTTCGTTGGAGTCAGTGATTTAAAGGGAATGAAATTTTTCAATTGTTTATCGATCAAATCGGTCTGCTCGGTATTGTTGAATACTTCTTCATACATCTCGTAATACAGTCGAATACGGGTGATAGCAGGATTCTTTTTGTATTCGCTCAGAACCGCCAGGAAACGGGCCACATCACCTTTGGCTTTGTTTACTCTCTCTACAGCATACCCTTCGGCCTCCTGGGTGATTTTCTTGGCTTCACCCCGGGTTTTAGGAATTTCACGGTTAAACGCTTCTTTTCCTTCGTTGATCAAGCGGATACGGTCCTGGATCGATTTGTTCACATCCTCGAAAGCATCCTGGACCGCGCCTTTGGGGTACATGGTCTTTTGCAGTTTCACCGTTATCACGGTAATCCCAAGACCATACTCATTAAAGAATTTGTTCATCATTACTCTTCCATCTTCTTCAATCTGGGTCCGTTGGGTAGTCACCACGTCAAATACCGCCAGGTCTCCTACCAGCAGGTTGACCACCGATTGAGATATATCCCGGATGGTCTTTACCTGGTCTTGTACATTAAACAGCCAGGCCTTGGGGTCTTTGATCTGGTATTGAATGATCCAGGTCACCTCGGCGATATTCAGGTCACCGCTCAGCATATAGGATTCTGCCGAATAATTACCCCGGGCATAGGTGGTGACGATCCCGGCTTTTTCGGTACGGAATCCAAACTCTTCCGTCAGGTTTCTACCGGTGGGAACATTTTTGTTCTTTTCAATCCCAAAAGGAAGCTTGAAATGCAAACCCGGGCCCGCGGTCCTGTTGTATTTCCCAAACAGCAGCACCACGGCTTTCTCTTTCTGGTCCACCATGTAAAAGCTTGAAAAAGCAGCAATCAAAACAATTATGACCCCTATAATAATGACAATCACCCGCGGAGTCATCTTGCTTTGCAGCGCTCGTAAGTCAATAACTTCGTCTGCCATATTACCTCCTTATTGTCCTGTATCCCTGGAAACCAGTGACTGGTCTCCAGCTCTTTAAAGACAAAGTCATTCTATTGTTATGACATAAATGCGATAAAAATACAAGGGGAAACACCAGGAAAAATAAGTTTTTCCTTTTGCCAACTGCCAACTGTTCCTACAGGGCGTTGGGGAACAGTTCTTTGATGATCTCCACTGATTCCGGGAGAAGGTCTCCCTGGCTTATGTTTTCCCAGCTGGCTTTTTTTACTTTCCACTGTTCGTCTTCTTTCACCAGTACCAGTTTGAACCGGTAGAATTGGCCTGAATAGCGAACGGCTTTGCGAAATATTTTTGCTGCCCCGCTGGAAAGTCCCACTTCTGCTTCGATCTCTGCATCCGGTGCGGTTACATATATTATTTTCTTTCCCAACAGGTTAACAACGATTCCCCGGTACAATTCAAGATACCGTTGTACAAGTTTTTCAATATCCTCGAGGGTTCGCCCTTCATCGTCCGCATATTCATCCGAAACGTAACTTAAGAGACCGCTGATATCCCTGTTCTCTGCATATTCTCCGATTTTGTCTACGGCTTCCAAAAGCAATTCTTCTTCGGTTTTCCCCGAGCAGTTGAAGAAAGCAGACAGTAAGATTAAAAAGGAAAAAATAAAAACAAAACCGCTGAAATAGTTATATTTTTTCATGCCATAACTATGCATAATTTTGCAAAAAAAGTCAACCCCTCGGCGAGGGGGGCCATAGAAGGCGCATACGCGCCATCTAAAGGTTTCCTTACCTGAACCAAACCGTTAGGTGACCGTTTTTGAAGTTGATATAAATCAGAAAGAGGGCTGTTGCTTCAAACGTTTAGGGAAACCTTAAGCTTATCTTTTTGCTTTCTTCTTTTTTTTATTTTCTCGTTATTATCAATTACTGCTTGCGATTTTCTTATGTTCACTATATAATGAAGAATCGCAGTGACATCGATGGGAAATACCCTTACGAAGCACTGTACGATGGCTGACCTTGAATGAAAAGTTTTTTGCCCCGCTTTTTTACAAAAAAGCGGGCCGCCGGAGGCACAATGAAATTAACAGGAGAACAAATTATTGGTTCGACGTTTTCTAAACAGGGTGCAAAAACCTTTAATGCCGTAAATCCTGTTGATGGTCAACGTATAGAACCGTCTTATTACGAAGCTGCTGCCGATGAAGTAGATAAGGCGCTTCATCTGGCACAGGAGGCATTTCTTTTTTATCGCAAGAACAAGCCTTCGGAAAAGGCCGCTTTCCTGGAGCGGATTGCTGATGAAATTTTAGCTCTTGGGGATGAATTAATCCAGCGCTGTATGAAAGAAACCGCATTGCCTGAAGCCCGATTGGAAGGAGAACGGGGGCGTACGGTGAATCAATTAAAATTATTTGCCCGGGTTTTACTGGAAGGCTCCTGGGTAGAAGCCCGCATCGATACAGCCATCCCGGACCGGGAACCGGTTCCCAAACCTGACCTGCGGCGAATGTTAATCCCGTTGGGACCTGTAGGGGTATTTGGCGCCAGCAATTTCCCATTGGCCTTTTCAGTGGCAGGCGGCGATACTGCTTCTGCACTGGCTGCCGGATGCCCGGTTGTGGTGAAAGCCCACCCTGCCCATCCCGGTACCTCTGAAATGGTAAGTCGTGCGATTCTTAAAGCTGCTCAGCAAACAAGCATGCCTGAAGGGATTTTTTCCATGGTACACGGTCAATCCGTGGAAGTAGGCATGGCAATAGTGAATCATCCCTTTGCCAAAGCCATCGGGTTTACCGGTTCCTTTAAAGGTGGGAAAGCTCTTTTTGATGCAGCGGTTCGCCGGCCTGAACCCATCCCCGTTTATGCAGAAATGGGCAGCACCAACCCGGTTTTCCTGCTGCCCGGCGCATTGAAAAAAAGAGGAGAAACCATTGCCAAAGGCCTGGCAGGTTCTGTGACCCTGGGAGTGGGGCAGTTTTGTACCAATCCAGGGCTGGTTTTTGTGATTCAATCCAAAGAAGCGGATGATTTTATTAATTATGCAGCAGCAGAGATTTCCGCCGTCAATGCAGGTATCATGTTGACCGATAAGATTAAGGCGTCTTATAACCTGGGGATTGAGACGCTGCTGCATATAGAAGGAGTGGAGGTAAAAGGCAGAGGTAAACCAGGTGAGGGAAGTTGCCAGGGAATTGCGCTTTTAATGCAAACTACAGCGGAGGTGTTTCTAAAGAATCCCCGGTTGGAAGAGGAGGTGTTTGGCCCTTCTACCATTATTGTTACAGCCGCCGATAAATACCAATTAATGGAAGCCGCATCTTATTTGCGGGGGCATTTGACTGCCACTCTTCATCATTCCGGCAGCGAGCTTGAAGAATATGCCCAACTGGTGGATTTGTTGGAGAGTAGGGTAGGGCGGTTGCTCATGGATGGTTTCCCTACAGGTGTGGAAGTATGCCCGTCCATGCATCATGGGGGGCCGTTTCCTGCCACCACGGATGTGCGTACTACGTCGGTAGGAACAGCAGCTATTAAGCGTTTTGCCCGGCCTATCTGTTACCAAAATTTTCCCCATTCGTCTTTGCCGGATGAATTAAAAGATGAGAACCCGTTAAAAATTCTCCGCCTGGTCAACGGTCAAGGGACAAGGGATAAGGTTTAGGTTGAACCACAGAGGCGGGTGGCACCCGCAGCCAAAAAACAGAGGACACAGAGAACACAGAGGAAAGAGTTTATTAAGCCACGAAGGACACGAAGGAGCACGAAGATTATAAAATTTGAGATGTTGAAATATACAGCATTTTGTATTATTATTGTTACTGGAAAAAAAGGAGTGTGTGATGCTGGCATCATTGGATAGTGATACGATTTTCAAGAAAGCGTTTACCGATAAGACGGTTTTTACCCATTTTGTAAAGGATATCCTGGGCATTGAAATAGCGGTTGATAAGATCGAGACCGAAAAAAAGTTTGATCCCAGAATCGGTAATATCGATTTTTCTTACGATATATTCGCGGAGTCTGTTGATCACCGGGTGATTATTGAAATCCAGAAAGTCGATTATGATTATAATTTTGACCGGTTTCTTCATTATCATATAATGGCAATCGCTCAACTCCAGCGAAGCGCAAAAGATTATAAGCTTGAGAAAACAGTTTATACCATCGTTTTTTTGACAGCTCCTTACAAAATCGATCAAATAACCGGTTTGCCTATTAAAGATGAAGTCATGATAACCTCGTTGGACCCCAGGAACCTCCGGGATAAGGTAGTTAAAATTTACGGTCATCAATTGATCTTTTTAAATCCTCATTACCGGACTGAAGATACCCCGCCGAATTATCGGGACTGGCTGGATTTGGTGTATGAATCTATCCATAATCCTGAGAATTTCCGTGTGAACTTGAGCAATGAAGGAATAAAAAAAGCTGTGGAAGTGATCGACTATGACAAATTAAGTCCAGAAGCGGTCCATCAGATGAAAATCGATGTCCAGCGAAAGGCCATGTTGAAGATTGTTGAGAATGAAAAAGTATTGGAAATTGCAAAGAATTTAAAGGAAAACGGCGTTGATATTGAAATCATTGTAAAATCGACCGGCCTGTCAAAGGAACAAATTGAGAAATTGTGAGCCTAACCTACTTTCCCCGCACTCCATTACTACAATACTCTATAAGCTTTCTAACCACTAAGGGAGGAGAAAATGTCGAAGGATTTAGAGTTAATCAAACAATTGGAAAAGAAGTATGGCTGGAATTTAAAAAAAATAAATATTGAAGAAATCTTTCTTTTTAGTGTTCCTAATGGATATGCCGTGGATGAAAATGAAAATATCATCGGGTTAAAGTTGATTAACTTAAAGATATCGGATATTTCCGAGATCGTGGGGTTAACGGCGTTAAAGAGGTTAAATTTAGCTTTCAATCAAATCTCAGATATCTCTGCTGTGAGAGGGTTAACGGCATTAACGCATTTATATTTATCTCGCAATCAAATCCCAGATATCTCTGCTTTAAAAGATTTAAAGAATCTAAAAGAGTTGAATATATCTAGTAATCGTATATCCCAACTGCCAGAGGAACTGCTTGACCTGGGATTGGAAATAAAATTGTCTTTTGATAGAAATCCAGGTATTTTTTTAGAGGACAATCCACTGGAGACACCGCCACTGGAAATTGTGAAAAAAGGTATAAAGGCTGTAAAGGCTTATTTTGAGTCGCTAAAGAAAGAGAAGACGTTTCCTTTAAATGAAGTGAAAGTACTGATAGTAGGAGACGGTGGTACTGGAAAAACATCTCTGGTTAAAAGATTGTTGGAACGGGAATTCGATAAAAACGAACCCCAGACCCACGGCATCAATATCGATATTTGGGGAATCACAGGACGAGAAAAGGAAATAAAAGTTCACCTCTGGGATTTCGGGGGGCAGGAAATCATGCATGCCACCCATCAGTTTTTCTTTTCTAAAAGGAGCCTCTATATCCTGGTGCTGGACGGCAGGAAGGAGGAAGACGCTGAATATTGGCTTAAACATATTGAGAGCTTTGGCGGCGAATCGCCGATATTGGTGATCATTAATAAAATAGATCAAAACCCAGGTTTTGAGGTCAACCGAAAATTTCTGATGGAAAAATATCCAGGCATTAAAGGATTTTACCGCATATCTTGCTGTACAGGAGCGGGAATAGATACGTTTCGTCAGGCATTGAATAGTCATTTGAACCAAATCGAGTTTCTCAAAACAATCTGGGCCAAAAGTTGGTTCGATGTCAAGAGTTACTTTGAGAGTATGAGAGAAGATTTTATTAGTTATGAAAAGTATATCGAAATCTGCGAGAAGCATAATATCATGGATGAAAAAAGCCAACAAACGCTGGCGGATTTTTTAAATGACCTGGGTATTGTACTTCATTTTAGTGATCCTGCATTAAAGGAGACCAATGTCATCAATCCTGAATGGGCTACTGGAGCAGTTTACGACATAATAAATTCCCAAACTTTAGCAGATAACAAAGGTATATTATACAAATCGGAATTGAACAAGATATTGAATAGGCACCGTTATCCGATGCGAAAACACGATTTCATCATCGAATTGATGAAAAAATTTGAGTTGTGTTTTCTTCTAAAAAAAGACACCATACTGGTTCCTGACTTATTAGCTGTGGAAGAACCAGAATTTGAATTTGATTATCAAAAAGCTTTTAAATTTCTGGTTCAATACGATTTCTTGCCCAAATCTGTTGTTGTTCGCTTTATTGTTCGAATGCATAAGGAGATTAAAGAGGAATTACGCTGGCGAACTGGTGTATTACTTGAAGATCCTCTATTTGGCTGCATCACCGTAGTCAAAGTGGATAATAAGGATAAAAAATTGATGGTTTTTGTCAGTGGCAGCCAGGCACGAGAGTATTTCCCCATAATAAGAAAAACATTACAAGATATCAACAGCAGCTTTGAGAAGATCGACGCCAGGGAGATGGTGCCCTGCAATTGCAGGGAATGCATTTCTATTAAGGAACCTTACTTTTATGAATATTCCTTTTTAATTAAAGCTTTGAAAAAGGGACTGAAAGATGTTCTATGCCAAAAAAGTCTTGAGAATGTATCTATTGACAGTTTGCTTACCGGGATTGAGTTGGAACGACACGATGCCGATTATCAATGGGATGTATTTATATCTTATTCGTCGAATGATGCCACTATCATCGAAGAAATCCTGGCAGACTTTAATCGGCATGGGATTTCTTACTGGTGGGATAAAGAACAAATCCAGCCTGGTGATATCATCACTCGAAGTATTGAAGAAGGGCTTGAAAACAGCCGCTTTGTGATGCCATGTTTCAGCCGGAATCAATTAGAATCCGGTTGGTGCCGTGCCGAATATGAAGCGATTTTGAATCGTATCCTAAGTGGTACATCCGAACAAAAAATCATCCCTCTCATTTTGGATGAGCTTAGCTCTGATAAACTTCCTCTATTGATCAGCAACATCAAATGGGTTCGCTATTCCGATAAAGAAGGCTATAGAGAGATTTTGAAAAGATTGAAGAAGTAAAATTGCCAATCACAACAGAATTCCAATTACAAATTCAAAATTACAAACAAACCACCTGCAAGAAACCCTTCAGCACAGATAGGTCAAGTAAAGTAATGTTAAAAAAATCAATGAATATTGAATATTTTGT
>WVZO01000111.1 GCA_011772425.1 Candidatus Aminicenantota bacterium | reverse complement strand
ATCATCAGTAATCATCATATCTTGTATGATGGCTGGAGTACCGGGATTATTTTAAAAGAGTTTGTTAAGGCCTATAATGATCTTTCCCGAAAAAGTAAATTAAGCGTACCTGTCGAGGTTAAACCGTTGGTTAAAACAAAATTTAAAGAATTTGTAAAATGGGTTCAACACCAAGAAAACCAGGGTAAATATAAACAAGAAGAGTTCTGGAAAGATTATTTAAAAGATTTCGATACCCAAACAGGACTTTTCATAAAAGGGGGGAAAGAGAGCCGGAAGAAATTGGAGATAGAGGAGGTGGGCAGTTACCGGGTAAGATTTGATAAAGATATAACGAACAAATTAAAGGATTTTGTTAATAAAAATAAGATAACATTGGCTGCTGTGTTGTACACCTCCTGGGGAATATTATTGCAAAACTATAACTATTGTGATGACGTAATTTTTGGAACCACCGTATCCGGGAGGACGGCAAAAATAAAGGATATTGAAAACATAGTGGGGCTATTTATCAATACCATACCCCTGCGAGTAAACACCCATCCCGGTGAAACAACAATCCACCTTTTACATCGAATCAATGAAGTGCTGCAAAAAAGAGAAACCGTTGAGTGGACTCCTTTAGTGAAAATTAAAGAATACAGTGAAATGAATACGAAAAAAGAACTTTTCGATTCGTTGGTGGTTATTGAAAATTACCCCCTGGAAGGCATTGGACCGCAAGAAAATAGTAACTTATTCTTCGATTCATATTCGATATTTGAAAGGACCAACTATGATTTAACCGTTGGTATTACTGTAACCAATGTGGATGATATGGCGATTCATTTTAGTTATCCCGGGGAGTTGTTTGATGAGGAATCCATAATAAGGTTATCCAATCACTTTATCGGTATAATAAAAGAGAATGTTCTAAAAAAACCTGGAAACAGGGTTGTAGAGATATCGATAATCACCGGAGAAGAAAAAGGTAAAATTTTATATGATTTTAATAATACGGGGAGGGATTATCCGAAAGATAGGACAATTCACCGGCTATTTGAAGAACAGGCGGAAAGGACACCTGACGGTGTCGCTGTGGTAGGAAAAGGGCATGGATGCATGAATGCATGGATGCATGAATATATCTCCATTACTTTCAGAGAATTGAATGAAAAATCCAACCAGTTGGCACATCTATTAAAGGAAAGAGGTGCCCTGGCGGACAGTATTGTAGGAATTATGGTGGAACGTTCCCTGGAAATAATCATTGGTATATTGGGCATATTGAAAGCCGGTGGTGCCTATCTGCCCATTGACCCCGATTACCCGCAAGAACGCATCGATTATATGTTAACCGACAGCAATACAAAGATATTGCTGGCTGCGCCAGCAGCTCAGGTTAAGGCTGAGGTTAAGGAGGAACCTATCGAAATAATAGATATTTCTACAGACTTCTCTCCCTCAACCTCAACCTTAAGCCAGGTTAGCCCGGCTAACCTGGCTTATGTCATCTACACCTCTGGCTCTACGGGCAGACCCAAGGGTGTCATGGTGAGGCATAAGAACCTCACTGCTTATATCCACGCCTTTGCACGGGAGTTTGAGATAAAGGAGACGGATATGGTTCTCCAGCAGGCGTCTTATTCGTTTGATGCTTTTGTGGAGGAAGTTTTTCCCTGCCTGGTGAACGGGGGAACACTGGTGCTGCCATCTCGAGATGAAGTCCGGGACATCGCATTGTTATCCCGGTTTATTGCCGCCAATAAAGTAAGCATAATTGATTGCTCGCCGTTATTGTTAAATGAATTAAATCGACAGGAGCAGGGCAGGTCTATTGGCAGCGGCATATCACCGCTGCACACCATTCACACGTTTATCAGCGGCGGCGATGTATTAAAAGGAGAATACATCCGCAATCTTTTAAAGATCGGCAGGGTATACAATACCTACGGTCCCACAGAAACCACTGTATGTGCCACTTATCACCGGCTTAACGGTGAAGAAGGCTCTAACATTCCCATTGGCAAACCCATTGCCAATTACCGGGTTTATATTATTGACCGGTATCACCGGCTGTTACCCATTGGCGTTTCCGGTGAAATATGCATTTCCGGTGTTGGTGTCACGATGGGCTATTTAAACCAGCCGGAGTTAACCGCAGAGAAGTTTGACCAGGATTTATGGGATTTTCAGGATTACCAGGATGAAAATTATAAACAAACCTTTAATCAAAAGTTTTTTAGGGGGTCCAGGGGGGCGATTTTACAAAAAAGCCCCCCTGGCCGCCGGAGGCTTTATAGAACCGGCGATCTGGCCCGTTGGCTGCCGGATGGTAATATAGAGTTCATAGGCCGAAAGGATTTTCAGGTAAAGATCAGGGGATTTCGTATTGAGTTGGGAGAAATCGGAAATCAATTGGAAAAGTATAATGGAATACGAGAGGTAGTGGTATTAGCAAAGGAAGAGCAAAAGGGCGAGAAGTATTTATGTGCTTATATTGTCCCGGTCGATGACTGTTCTTTATCAGTACCTGAATTGAGGCAAAACCTGTCGCAGCAATTACCCGATTATATGATTCCCTCCTATTTTGTAAAGCTGGATAAAATTCCACTGACTTCCAGTGGGAAAATAGATAGGAGAACGTTGCCAGATCCTGACGCAGTAATAGGATCAGAAGTTTACAGCGCCCCACGCAACCATGTCGAAGAGAAATTAGTAGAAATATGGGCGGACGTATTGGGGATAGAAAAAGCAGGGATCGGCATCGACGACAATTTCTTCCAATTGGGCGGACATTCGTTAAAAGCAGCCACTGCAGCGGCCAGGATACATAAAGAACTGATGGCCAAATTACCTCTGGCAGAGATTTTTAAAACGCCTACTATCCGTGGATTATCAGCATGCATAAAAAAGACCACACAAGTTAAATATGCTTCAATAGAACCCGCAGAAAAAAAAGAGTATTATATATTATCTCCAGCACAAAAAAGGTTATACATACTGCATCGGATGGATGAGCAGTCAACCGGTTACAATATCCCAGCCGTACTAATGTTGGAAGGAGAAGTGGATAAAAACAAGTTAGAAGATACTTTCCGCCGGCTGATAAAGAGGCATGAAAGTTTAAGGACCTCTTTTATCATGGTGAAAGATGAACCTGTGCAAAAAATACATGATCATAGGGAATTTAAAATAGAATACATTGGCTCAGGCACCAGAAGGGGGGTAGTTGAAAATATCATCGATGAATTCGTTCGTGCCTTTGATTTATCCTTGGCACCTTTGCTGCGTGTAGGATTAATTGAAACCGGTAAACACCGACATCTTCTGGTGGTAGATATGCATCATATCATCTCGGACGGAACCTCCATAAATGTATTGATAAAGGATTTTACAGCTCTATATGGAGGTTCGAAGCTGGCTGGTCCCCGCATACAATATAAGGANNGCAGTTTGAAGATGAAATCCCGGTATTGGAGCTGCCTACCGACCGTGTCAGACCGGGGGTACAAAGCTTTAAAGGAGGTACCCTTCATTTTGAGTTCGGCAGGGAAATCACACGGGCTTTAAAAGAATTGGTGCTGGAGACAGGCACCACATTATTCATGGTTTTACTCAGCCTGTACAATATCCTATTATCCAAAATTAGCTGCCAGGGAGATATTGTGGTAGGCACCCCCACTGCCGGACGTCGGCACAGCGATTTGGCCGACCTCATCGGCATGTTTATCAATACACTGGCTGTCCGCTGTCAACCGGAAGTTAATAAAACCTTCACCACCTTCCTGGCAGAGGTAAGTCAACGTACCCTGGCGGACTTTGAGAACCAGGATTATCCCTTTGAAGACCTGGTGGAAAACGTGTACGTAACCAGGGATACCGGACGTAACCCCCTGTTTGACACCATGTTTGTTTTACAGAATATGAATAGAAGTGAGATAAAAATCCCCGGCTTAAAACTAATGCCTTATAATTATGAGAGCAGGACATCGAAGTTTGATTTAACTTTACAGGCAGTAGAGGAAGGAAATACACTTCTATTTACTTTTGAATACTGTACCAGTCTCTTCAGAGCCGAAACCATTAAACGATTCATCGATTATTTCAGGAAAATAGTTACCTCGGTCTTAAAGAACACCGGGCAAAAAATATGGGAAATTGAGATAATCCCGGAA
>WVZO01000138.1:2658-27799 GCA_011772425.1 Candidatus Aminicenantota bacterium | reverse complement strand
GATACCCTTGTCGATAATATAGACAGTTTTATTCTTAGAGTTCCGCTGAGTAAACCTCAAGAATTAGTTCAGTCAATAGAGTTACATTGGAGAAATAAAAACCATCAAATAATGGGGAATTCTCCCATGTGTTATTCTTATGACGACTATATTGAAATGAATTTGAAAATACTTGAAAAATCCGTACAATAAAAGTCCAGGATTGATCTCCATAAGATCGATCATGCCATTTTAGCCCATGTTCACTACTAATACTGCATTATTATGGAAAAAGGGTGATAAGCGAGAAGAAAAACATCTTATCCTCTCAACATCTTGAGTTCTAAGCCTTTAAGCTTCAAAAAAGCTTAGAAAAAGGTCCTAGGCAAAAAAATCTAACTGGCCATGAGGTTTATATCCATTGCTTCATTAATCTTCCAGGATAGACGACCTGAAGCACATATGGAACTCGTTAATTTTATTAAGTACTACAAATCACTTTCTAACCCCAGACCCGGGGCCTATGCCGTCATTAGAAAGTTTATTAATAAAAGCAAAAAATTAAAAGGAAATGAGAAGAAACTCCTTCGCGATTTAATTAGAATCCTTGAATCGCCCGAAANNTGAATCGCCCGAAAAGGCCGGGGACGAAGAACTAAGTGACCTTAAAAAAGCCGCAGAAAGAGTATTAAAAAAATAAAAAAGATATCACTTGCCTGACGGTTTTTCTTCCTCTTCTTTTCGCCGAAGGCGTTAAAAATATATCCGCAGGACGCAAATTGTCTCAATATAAACGTAGTTGAGGTGTGAAAGCATGTTGAATGCCTCAATATTCCAGTAGTTTTAAACTGAAAGCATGTCAAATACCTCAATATACCAATAGTTTACATCTGGAACCATGCCAATTACCTCAAATTACCGAACTTTTTGCTTAAAATTATTTTAAATCTCTCAGTTTACCGATACTTTTCGCTGAAACAATGTCAAATCGCTCAGTTTACCGAATTTTTCCGGAGAAACAATGATGAGGGTCTCAGTATACCGATGGTTTTTGTTGATTCACCCCCAATCTCCTCAATATACCGATGCTAATTTATTTGAAAATATCCTGGAAATGCTTTTTTGAAACCTTTTCCCACTATTTCAACTTAATCCGGGGACCGGTGGTTTACTTTCTTCCTTTTTTATTCCGGTCTGCCAATGCCGAATCTGGGGACCGGTGCATTACTTTCTTACTTTTTTTATCCAAACTATTGTGAAAACATTTGAATTAAAACTCTCGATATCTCATTGGCCGGATGGTTATCGATAACACCTAATTTCTTTATTAACCTTATCTTATCAACACATCTGATTTGATCCAGGGCTACCTGCCCCTCTTTCTCTTCAAAATAAATATGTACCCGGAAAGGAAAATCCCTTATGACTGTGGTCATTGGTGCAATAATAACAGTCTTTAACACATTCATTTCATCCGGCGAAACAATGACGCATGGCCTGGATTTTTTTATCTCATAACCAACTGTCGGTTCCAGGTTGACCAAATACACGTCATATCTTTTTATGAGTTTTGCTTTTACCATTGCCATTCACTCTTATCAAATTCATTTTCAATATTATCAGGGATAAGTATTTCCGGGTACCCACCTTTTTCTATTTCTCTTAAAATCCGGTTTTTCCATCCCGTTCGTGGATTTCGCGGCACTTTTTTCTTTTTTAGCAGCAGTCCTTCTTTTTTTATCTCCGCATCGATTTCGTCTGTAAAATTGAATTGTTCAATAACCTTTTTCGGTAAGCGAATTCCCATGGAATTACCAACCCGTATTAGTTTTATAGTCATCGGCAACCTCCGAAAGTAATTATAATATAATTACTGGGCAAAATCAACAAGAGCATTAATTTTTTAATTTTTTGCCTGACACCTTTGTTTTTTTTCTTCGCGTACCTTCGCGTGTCTTCGCGGTTAACTTAATTGTTACCGCCGAAGGCGTTAAAAATATGCCCGCAGGACGCAAATTGTCTCAATATCGACGCAGTTGAGGTGCGGAAGTATGCTGAATGCCTCAATATTCCAATAGTTTTAAATTGGAAGTATGTCATTTGCCTCAATATACCAATAGTTCACACCTGAAAGTATGCTGATTGTCTCAATTTACCGAACTTTTCGCCCATGATTATGCTAAATCTCTCAGTTTGCCGATGCTTTTCGCTGAAACAATGTTAAATCGCTCAGTATACTGAATTTTCCCGGTGAAACAATGGCGAATGTCTCAGTATACCGATGCTTTCCGTTGATTTATCTCCAATTTCCTCAATATACCGATGGTAATTTATTGGAAAATATCCTGGAAATGCCTTTTTGAACTTTTTTTCCACTATTTCAACTTAATCCGGGGACCGGTGGCTTACTTTCTTCCTTTTTTATTCCGGTCTGCCAATGTCGATAGAAAGAAGTGACAGGCAAAAAATTTAAAAAAAACCTGTTCCCGGTTGAAAACTTCGCCGGTTTTGTTTAAAATATAGCTCCATATGAGAACACGTGATGGGCAACTATTTTTTCGCTAATACTTTTAAATTGGGCAATAATTTTAAACAGGGGAGGCATTGACATGTTTCAACGCAATTGGGAAGATGACGATTGGAAGACCCTTATTCATACCATCAGCCGCAGGAACTGCATTCTTATGCTGGGACCGGATGCGTCGCCGGGAAAAGTGAATGGGCAGATTAGACCGTTAACAGAAATTCTTGCCAATGAGTTGGCTGAGAAGGTTAAAGCCAAAATCGAGGCCCGCAAGATTGATCCGGGCGATTTGCTCCAGGTGGCACACTACTACTGTATGGAGGCCGGAAGAAACGGCCTGGAAGCAAAAGTCGAGATGTTCTACGAAGAACGCCTGCAGCTTACCAGTGATTTCCACAACGACCTGGCCGCGCTGCCCTTCTATTTTGCCATTACCGCCTACCCGGACCGCATGTTTTATAATGCCTTACGAGAAGCCGGTAGAGAGCCGGTGACCCAGGGATATAATTTTCGCGGGGCCGCGTCCGGGATGGTTACCATGGGAAGCATTGAAGCACCCCTGCTTTTTAATCTCTACGGCTGTATCGACGAACCGGAATCACTGGTGCTTACGGAGAATGACCTGTTGGATTTTCTTATTGCGGTGGTTTCGGGTAATCCCCCGCTCCCCAAAAATGTGGTCAGTGAATTGCATGCCGTTAATAAAAGTTTTCTTTTCCTGGGATTTGGTTTCAAACATTGGTACTTGAGGGTCCTGCTTCATGTTTTGAAGGGTGATAAAAAGGAGGCCCACTCCTTTGCCCTGGAAGAGTTTCCCCAGGATGAAAAAGAATTTCAACGGACAATTCTTTTTTTCCAGGAAGGTGATTGCAAAATTCATTTCTATAACAAGGAATTAAAATCCTTTGTAAAAGAATTAAGGGAACGATACGAGAAAGAAGAGGGACCGGTTACTCCCGGAAAAGAGGTAAAACCGCCTCCTGTGGATAAGGAAGAGGTTGACGCTGCAGAGGGCCCCACGGTTTTTATCTGCCATACCAGTGAAAATAAAGAGTTTGCCGGCTTCCTGTATGTGAAACTGAAAGGGGAAGGATTTAATCCCTGGTTGGATAAGGAGAGCCTGCGGGGCGGGGATGAATGGGATGAGGTCATTGAAAAGGCAATAGAGAAGGAAATCGACTACGTGGTTATTTTGCAGAGCCGTGAGCTGGTAAAAAAGTTTGAGGGATATGTCATTAAAGAGATCAACATGGCCCTGGATCGCCAGGAGACGTTCAGGCGCGGGATTCGTTTTATTATTCCCGTGAGAATCGATGACAGTCCCCTGCTGGAAGAATTGGAACATCTACATACCATTGATTTGTCCGCCAGGGAAAATGTCGGGGAATTAATCAAAACGATCCGCCGGGATCAAATGAAACGCAAAGGAGACCTCTGATGGAGATTAGAGAGAAACAAGAGAGCAATTACCGGTATCCGGGTTTACGCCCGTTTAGTGACACCGATCATGACAGGCGGCTGTTTTTTGGGAGAGATGAGGAAATACAGTATATATGGCATTCTATACTGGTGGAAAACCTGTTTGTGTTGTTTGCCAAATCGGGTATGGGGAAAACGTCACTGCTCCATGCCGGGTTAATGGACCTGCTGCGGCGGAATCATTTTCTTCCCCTGGTCATCCGCTTCAATGATCGCGATAGGGCACTGTTAGATACGATTTATCCCGGGATGGAAAAGGCAATTGCCAGGAGAAATGAAGCCGTTGACAAAAACAAAAAAATCGATTACGAGCCTGGAGAAACAGGTACCCTCTGGCAGTTTTTCAAAACCGCTGCTTTCTGGACTGCCGACGATAAACCCTTAACACCTGTTCTTATTTTCGACCAGTTTGAAGAGTTTTTTACCATGCACCCGTTGGAACACAGGGAAGCGTTTATCGAGCAATTGGCCGACCTGGTCAGGGGCCGGGTTCCCAGGGCGCTGCGAGAATCCTTTAAATCAAGCCAGTCCCATTTCCCTTACAGTGAAACTCCACCGAAGGTTAAAATTATTATTTCCCTGCGGGAAGATTACCTGGGGTACCTGGAAGATTTGACCCGGGAAATCCCGGGAATCCTGCGAAACCGTTTTCGGCTGCTGCCGTTAACCCGTGAACAGGCCAGGGAGGCGATTGTAAAACCCGCCGGGTTATCCGAAGATAAACATGTCCGATCAAAAGGGTTTTCTTATACCGATGAAGCAGTTGATGAAATGCTGGATTTTCTCTGTGAGCGCCGGGTGAATGATAAAATCGTTAAAACCGGGGAGGTGGAGCCGTTTCAATTGCAGTTGCTCTGTCAGCACGTTGAAGAGAAAACAATTAAACGGGCAGATAAAGCAGCGGCAGGTTCCGGTTATCCCGTACAGGGAAAGGACCTGGGTGGTAAAACCGGCATGAGAAGAATTTTGCAGGGATTTTATGAGGAGCGCCTCAAGACGTTGGGTTCGCTGTGGAAAAAGAGGCGGGTCCGGAAGTTATGTGAGAAGGGATTGATAGAGAGTGAAACCAGGGTAAGCCTGCATAAAGAATATATCAAGCGTA
This sequence comes from Candidatus Aminicenantota bacterium, assembly GCA_011772425.1. Lineage (GTDB taxonomy): Bacteria > Acidobacteriota > Aminicenantia > UBA2199 > UBA2199 > JAKAGC01. The sequence continues at coordinate 22,715 of WVZO01000138.1, read as the reverse complement.
AATATAAGGTATATGAGGGTCTTTTGGATGTGCTGGTGGATAATCGCCTGCTGCTGCGTTCCGAACCCAGGATAGGGAATATCCTGTATGAATTGAGTCATGATACCATGATTCCACCGATTTTAAGGTCCCGGCGGGAGCGTAAAATCAGAAACTCCAGGATAGGTATCCCCATCCTTGTATTTATCCTGGTTTTCACAGGTATTTCCCTGTCGAAACAAATCATTAAAAGAAGGAATATCCATAAACTCTATGAGGATGCAGTAGAATTAACAAAACAGGGAAAAAAGGGAGATGCAATTAAAAAATATTTAAGCATCCTGAGAATCGACGAAAAACGTGCTGCCCCATATATGGAATTAGGTGAATTATATGAAGATAGAAGAAATCCCGGTGAAGCACTCGAAATCTATGAAAAAGCGATTGAGAATAAGATCGGGAATGAAATTATTCACTATCGGTTAGGCAAACTATATGCCGGTTATAAGAAGAAACCGGAAAAAGCCGTGGAGCATTATAAGAAAGCTATTGTCATCAACCCTGAACAACCTCGATACTACATAGATTTAGGGAATATCTACAACGAGCAGGGGCAATTTGATGAGGCCGTGGATAATTACAATAAAGCATTGGAGCTTGATGATAAAAATACCGATGCATATAAAGGATTGTTAGCTTTATATATAATTAATGATAACGTTGATGAAGCAGCAGCGGTTTATGAGAGAGCTGTAAAAGCTAACGAGGATTATATTTATATTATTAAAGATATAGCCCCGGAAATTAAGACAAAAGGGATGTTCCGGGAGCTTGAAAATCTCTACCAGGTTCCATCAAGGGAAAGTTATTTTTATTATTATAAAAAAGCATCTTACCGGGAAAAACTTGGAGATATGTTTAGCGGTTTAAACGACTATGAAAGGGCGATTAAAAACTTTGAAAAAGCATTAAAGTATGGCAGCAAAAAGGCGTCGGTATATAAGGGATTGGCAGTTGCTTATATAAACCGGGGAGAACCCGGTAAGGCAGTGGATATGTTTCGTAAGGCTGTAAAGGTGAGCACTGATCATGTTTATATTTTTGGAGACATAGCCTGGGAAATGAAAAACAGGGGGATGGCGGACGGGCTGGAGGGGCTCTTTCAGGCCGCATCCGATATTGCTCCTAAAAAGGGGGCATACTATGAAGAACTTGGAACCGCATTTATTTACCTGGAAGAGTACGACAGGGCAATTGAAAATTATGAAAAAGTATTGGAACTTGATAATACACGTGCGACTGCTTACATGGGTTTGGCGGCTGCTTATATCGAGGGGGGAAACCCCGGCAAAGCAGTCGAGGTTTATCGAAGCGCTTTACGTATCGGCCCCGGTTACGCTTATATTTATAAGGATTTAGCCTGGGCAATGAGAAAAAAAAAGATGACGGCTGAGCTTGAAGAGCTCAGCGAAATTGCATCTGCGGTTGATTCTCAAGAACCGGCATACTATATGAGACTTGGCGATTATTTTGATTATTTAAGGAAGTATGACCGGGCCGTTGAATTCTATCAAAAAGCATTGGCGCTTGATAATAAAAAAACATCTATATATAGTAAATTAGCCCGTTTCTATATAAAAAGGGGAGAACACAATAAAGCAATCGACGTTTTTCGTAACGCTGCAGCCGCTGGCGCTGATTATGATTATATTTACGAAGACATATCCTGGAAATTTAAAATGGAGCAAAGAATAACGCCTGATAAGCGTAAGGAACTCCTTGAAAAGCTCTTAAAAATCTCATCCGGTATCGATTCCCAAAAGGCATCATATTATAAAAAGCTTGGTTATGATTTTTTCTATCTTTCAAAGTATGACCGGGCCATTGAATCCTATAAAAAAGCATTGGAACTTGACGATAAAGATAAGGATATATATATTATGTTGGTATATGTCTATATTACGCAGGGAGAATTCGCTGAAGTAATCGACATTTTTCGCAGCGCTGTAAATGCCGGCGCTGATTATGTTTATATTTATAGAAATATTGTCGAGGAAATTAAGGGAAAAAATATGACGGGCGAGCTGGAAAAGCTTTTACAAACCGCATCTGAAGTTGATTCTAAAAAGGCATCATACTACGAAGCCGTTGCGGGTGATTTTAATTTTTTGAAAAAATATAACCGGGCAATTGAATTCTATGAAAAAGCATTGGCGCTTGATGATAAAACCGAGGCTGCATATAAGGGGTTGGCAAATGCTTATATAAACCGGGGAATACCCGAAAAAGCAATCGACGTTTATCGTAATGCCGTAACCACCAGGGCCGATTATGCTTCTATTTATAGATATACAGCCGAAGCAATGGGAAAAAAAGGAATGACCGCTGCGATGGAGAAACTCTACCGGGCAGCCTCTGAAATCGATTCTAAAGAGGCGGTATACTATGAAAAACTCGGGGCTGCGCTTGTTTATTTAAAAGAGTATGACCGGGCGATTGAAAACTATAAAAAAGCATTGGACCTTGATACTCAAAATGCGTCCATTTATAAGACCCTGGCAGTTACTTATGTAAACCGGGGAATGCCCGAAAAAGCAATCGATGTTTTTCGTATTGCTTTAAAGAAAATTGACGATTATGATCCTGTTTATAGAGGTATTGCCGACGCAATGAAGAAAAAAAAGATGGACGATGAGCTGGAAACGCTCCTACAAATCGCGTCTAAAATCGATTCTAAAGAGGATTCGTTCTATAGAGGACTCGGCATTGATTTTAATTATTTGAAAAAGTATGACAGGGCCATTGAATTCTATAAAAAGGCATTGGCTCTTCATGATGGAAATGCCTATACATATAAGGGATTGGCAATTACCTATTTAAACCAGGGGAAACCCGATAAGGCAGTAGAAGTCTGTCGTAACGCCGTAAAGTCTTACAGTGGTTTTTCCTGGCTCTATAAAGACCTGGCCAGGGAAATGAAAAAAAGAGGGATGGAAGATGAGATTAAAAAGCTCCTTCAATAAACATCCGGCCTTTGACATCTTTTGACTTCTTTGCTAAACTGACGTAATCGCGTAGAGCGTAAGGAGGTACTATTACCATGAGTTACGACATCATCTTCATCGGGGGTGGGCCGGCTGGCTACGAAGGAGCTATCGCTGCCGGGAAAAAAGGCTTAAAAACAGCAGTAGTAGAAATGGATAAACCCGGGGGTACCTGCTTGCAGAGAGGATGCGTACCCTCAAAAACACTGCTCCATACAGTGAAATTCATCAAGCAAATCAAAGCAGCCGCTAAGGCCGGTGTAAAGATCGAAAACTATTCAGTTGACCTGGAGACTATCAAAAAACAAAAAGACCGCGTGGTTTTCAAACTGACCAAAGGGATCGAAACCTTATTCAAACAATACCATGTTGAAATGATCAACGGAAAAGGCAAAGTAACCGGGAAAAATAAAGTAAAGGTAGTTGATAAAGATGGCGAAAAAGAACTGGAGAGCAAACATATCGTGGTGTCCACCGGTTCGGTTCCCGCGGAATTGCCCTTTTTAAAGATAGATGGAAAATATATCATTGATTCTGATAAGGCCCTCGAACTTGAGGATATCCCCGGTAAATTGTTAGTTATCGGCGCCGGTGCTATCGGCCTTGAAATGGCAGTGGTTTACAATTACCTGGGATCCGATGTAACCGTGGTGGAAATCCTGGACCAGGTGGTGCCGGGCAACGATGCAGAAGTGGCGGATATCCTGGAAAAAGAATTGAAAAAACAAAAAATCAAAGTCCACATAGCCACTACAATTTCAAATCCTTTGCTCAACCGGGAAGAAAATACCATTGGTTTTGATTTTAAAAAAGGTGAAAAAGAGTGGCAGGAAAGTTTTACCAGGGTGCTGCTTTCCGTTGGCAGGCGTCCTTTTACCGAGGGCGTGTTCGCCGACTCCCTGGGGATTGAATTGGATGAAAAAGGATTCGTGAAGGTAAACCATAACTTGCAAACAAAATACCCCAATATTTTTGCTTGCGGCGATGTGATCGGACAACCGCTGTTGGCTCACAAGGCGTCGCACCAGGCCATTGCCATCGTGGATTTTATTACCGAAGGCAAAGCCATTGTGCACCACCCGGTTCCCGGTGCGGTGTATACGTTTCCTGAGCTGGCTTCTATTGGTTTAACTGAAGGGCAAGCCAGGGAAAAGGGCATGCGCATCAAGATCGGGCGGTTTCCTTATTCTGCGGGTTCCAGGTCCAATGCCATGGATGAAAAGGTAGGACTTGTTAAGGTCATTGCAGATGAAGCCAACACCCTGGTTGGTGCTCATATTGTTGGTTATGGTGCTGATGAAATGATGCCGATTCTCAATTATGCTGTTACTGTTAAAATGAAAGCCGATGATTTTAAGGATATGATTTTCATTCATCCTACTCTCAGTGAAAATATCCGGGAAGCTGTGGGTGAGATATCGGGTTTTTCGATTCATATATAGTTAATTAACCACGAAGGCACGAAGGTCACGAAGGGACACGAAGATAAGAAGATAAGAAAGAGAATGATACCAATGGGAAATATCGTTATAGAGCCTTGCACGATGGCTGACCGTGTATGAAAAGTTTTTGCGGGGGTCCAGGGGGCAGTTTTTTCAAAAAGCGCCCCCTGGTCGCCGAAGGCAAAAAAAGTTCTGATAGAGTTATTAGATAAAAATAGGGCTTAGTATATCCGCACGGAGGGCATCAGTTTTTTTAGAGTGCCCGTGCGGTAGGAGAGTTCTTGTTCGATATAAACCACCCATTCCTACGGGTCAGGTACTATCTTCCTACGGCCTAGGGACCTGTTCCTACGGCCCTGGAAGCATCTTCCTACGGGCCAGGGACCCGTTCCTACGGCCCAGGAACTGACTTCCTACGGGCCAGGGACCCGTTCCTACGGCCCTGGAACCATCTTCCCACACCCCTGAAATCCTCTTCCCAGGCTAATTTTTCTCCTTTCATACCTTTTGAGTGGCCTCTTTTTACCGGAGATAAGAATACTGCGCCGCCACCGCCAGCTTTGAAAGTATCATGAAATTGACGCACTTCGGATAAGGCGCCTTCGGCGACCAGGGGGTTCTTTTGAAAAACCACCCCCTGGACCCCCGCAAAACTTTTTATTAGAGTGCGTTTTTCTTAAATCAACAGCATTGCCCCCTGGACCCGTGAAACATCCGCAAAAGCTTTTGTTTAGAAGGCTCCTTAATACTCCTTATGTGGAGATGCTTTTACAGCCCGGTCATGGGCCCAACTACGAATGTGTTTGATTTGCTCTTCCATGGTGGTAGATAATGGCACAGAGGCACCGAATATAACAAACAAGTCGTCTTCGTGCAATTTCCGGTTTTCATTAAAAGCTTCATACATCGCATCGATAATCACCTGCTCGATTTCACTGCCGGACCATCCTTTGGTGATCTGCGCCAGTTGAGGGATATTGAATTCTTTGGGATTATTTCCTTTTGCTTTCAGGTGAATAGTAAAAATTTCTTCTCTTTCGATACGCGTGGGCAGATCAATAAAAAATACCTGGTCGAATCGTCCGCGGCGCATCAATTCAGCAGGCAGCATGTCAATGCGGTTGGCAGTGGCAGCAATGAATATTTCGGATTCATGTTCCTGCATCCAGGTGAGGAAGTAACCCAGGATACGTGAAGAAGCGCTGTCTGTGGAGTGTTTATCCGTGATGCCGCTTTCGATTTCATCGAGCCAGAGAATCGCAGGGGCCACAGAATCCATGGTTTTTAATGCCCGGGAAAAAACCAACTCCGGGGAACCCGCCATACCCGAATACACCAGGTTCATGTCCATCCGGAAAAGAGGCAGCTCCCACAGCGATGCAGTGACCTTAGATGCCAGACTCTTGCCGCAGCCCGATATACCCATGGCAAGAAATCCCCGCGGCTGTTCAAGACCATACGCCCGGGCATCTTTGGAAAATGCTCTCTGCCGTTTTCTTAACCAATCTTTTAAATTCTCCAGACCACCCAGATCATCCAAGGTGAATCGCTGCGGATAATATTCCAACACGTGCTCTTTCATGATTAATTGCTTCTTTTCCTCGTGGATGAAGCTGAGCAGCTCAGGGGTGATGTGATTCTTGCCTTGAAAGGCTTTTAAAAACGCTTTGTAAGCTTCATCCAGGGTTAATCCCTGGACACCGATGACAAAATTTTTCATCTGGTCTTCGGTTAAATCTATGATTCGGCCGGATTTTTTCATGGAATGGAGAAACCGCTTAAATAAATCCTCCAGTTCTGCGTAATCCGGGAGATCAAACATGAGGATGTCGATTTCTTTTTTTAAATCAATGGGAAAGTACTCGTCCGGGGAGAGCAAAAAAATGGTGAATTTACCATTTTTAAACGTTCGGTAGGTCTCTCGCAGTTTCCTGACCAACTGCCTGTTATCCTGTAAATGTGGATTTAAGTCCCGGAATACGCAAAAACCGGGGCTGTTGTGCTGAATGATATAATTCAGCGCCTGGATTGGGTCGGTGGTACCCTTGACAATCTGACCGTTGGTAACCAGACCGTTGTTAACATCCCAAAACATCAAAGACTGGTCCCGCTTCAATTGTTGAAATAACGTTTTTATATGGTTCTCTATTCGTTTTTCTTCATACGAAATAATCTGGATCAACGGTTGACCCACCAATACGGAATTCTTGATATAATCTATAGATCGTTTACTCATTTTCCACCTCTATAGAAGAAAAATTTATTATACTGGGATATTTAAATAATACCCGTTTAATTTCAGGTTTCATCACAATGATGTTGGCATAGCAATTAAGAGGAATATAAATAGATTCTTCCTCGATTAACCGGGTGATGTGTTTTAATATTTCTACTTCTTCTTTGATATCGATTAACGGGAGTTTATCAATAAGTGCCAGGACCTGGGGTGAGCTTATCTTTAATATATTCAACAGCCCATCCGGTCGATAGAGATTGATTAAGAAATTATAAGGACTGGGGTAGTCTGCGGACCCGGTAAGAATAATACTGTGTTCAGGGGATTTTTCAATTTTTTGGTAATAGGTTTCTGCATCCACTAAAATAATTTTCATATTAATATTTACCTTTTTTAACTCCTCCCGGATATACTCCGCCAGTTTCTTTTGCCTGGGGGGGATCAATAAGGAAAATGTCACGGCGTTTTCTGCTTTTAACGTGTCCAACTGCCTGGCCTTTTGATAATCCAATCGATAATAAGGGTCATGGCCGAACAGGTTAACGGGCATGAGTAAATGAGCCGGGATGCAGTTGCCGGAAGAGAGAGACGCCACTAACTGTTCCCGGTTAATGGAGTAATTGATCAACTGCCGGATTTCTTTGTTTTGTATCCATTGATTTTCTTTGGGGTTAATCGCTAATATGGTTTCCAGGTCGTAGGAACTATTAATGACGTTTCGATTGGTCAGGACATCTTTTTGCTGTGGTGTTATGTCTTTTACAAACAAATCAAAATAGAGCAGGGTACCCAGGTCAAGCTCTTCCCTGGGGAGGTAAAGATTGAGTTGGTCCACATTGCCTGTTGCTGTTGTTGTTGTTGTTTTCATTTTTGTTATTGTTTTCTTGTTTTTCCCGGTGGATTTTGCGGATTTAAAGTTAAAATAGTCGGTATTTCTTGTAAAGGTGAACTTACGGAAATTAAAACCCTTAATAAGGGTTTTATCCTGGTAGTTTTGAAATTTAAAGGGCCCTGAACCAATGGGGTGTTCCTGGAAATCGGTTTGGCTTAATCCTCCGAAATTTTCAGGAATAATGGATGTGGACTTGGAAGATAAAAAATGGAGAAAATATTTACACTGTTTTTTTAATTTTACTTTAAACTTAAAATCATCGATCTTTTCTAACCCGGTTATATCCGGTGTTCTCCTGGCCACGAAATCACCGGTCCCCTCAATGCAGCATAACTCGGCATTTTGCTTGTAAGTATGTGAAACCAGTTGTTTTAAAGAAAACAACACATCATCAGCGGTTAATAATTTTCCATTATGAAAGGTGATGTTTTTACGCAGCCAAAAGGTATATTCTTTCCCGTCGCTTGAGACTTCCCAGCATTCGGCGACTTCAGGAGCCAGGCGGCCCGAATAGTCTGCGGTAATCAGGGTGTTGTAAATCAGCTCGTAAATGTGAGAATCGTTATTGTAAAAAAAACGGTAAGGAAGAAATGAAGAAAAATAGGGCCTTTTCAGGCAGACATTAAGGATAATAGGCGAGGAAGCAGACGTTTCCTTTGCACCTGTACGTGTAGGGGGATTGTCATTGTCTGTTTGCTTTGTGCAAAAGCAAATCACAACCAGCACGAAAAGCAAAAATCCAACTTTTTTCTTTATATTCATTTCCATACCTTATATATATAACAATCTAAAGTAATTGGCAAGAGAAGAAGTGAAAAGAATTATAAATTATGAATTATGAATTGGGAATTGGGAAATGAAGAAACGTTCTAAAATATATCTTTAACGATTTTATTATAAATGATCTCCGGGGGGTGGTGGTCCTGGGTCAGCATGTCGCGGATCCTGTCAAATTGTTTTAGCATGTTCTCCCGGACCTGGCGGTTATTTAAAATCCGCCGCATCTCAGTGACCACATTTTCTACGGTATAGTTGTACTGGATTAATTCCCTTATCACTTCTTGACCTGCCAGTATATTAACGATGGAATAGAGATCGATTTTTACAAAGCGTTTGCCCAGGAGATAGGAGAGTTTGTTAACCTGGTAGACGGCTGTAAAGGGGACACCGATAACAGCGATTTCCAGGTTTGAGGTGCCGCAGGTGGTTAAAATGATATCCGCTGCGTTGATTAAATCATACCCGTGTTCCTGGCCAATGATTCGTACCTGGAGCGGGCTGGCCTCCAGGAAAGGCGCCATTAATTCCTTATCAATACCGCTGGCTTTTAATAGAAAGACATTTATTTTAAATTCCTTTTTCAATACTTCCATGGCGGCCAACATGGTGGGAAGCAGGGCATTCACTTCGGTTTTTCGACTTCCCGGCAGCAGAGTCACCAGCAATTCATCTGCGGGAACCGCGTGTTTTTGTCTGAATTCCTCTTTGGTGTGGTTGACTTTAATCATTGGCACCAGGGGATGACCGGTATAAGTGAAAGAAATGTTTTCCTGGCGATAGATGGGGATTTCAAAAGGGAAGATAATAAAGAGGTGGTCCACGTATTTTTTGATTTTTTTTACCCGTGAATACCGCCATGCCCAGACTGTGGGGCTGATGTAATAGTAAACCCGGATACCGGCTTTTTTAAATTTCCTGGCCATCCATAAGTTAAACTCCGGGAAATCGATCAAAAGAACGGCATCTGCTTTTCGTTTCTTTGCTGCGTTAAATAAAACATGCATATACCGTTTGAGTTTCAGGATACTGGAAATCACCTCTATAATCCCCACCAAAGCCAGGTCTTTATTGTGGATAATCACGTCTACTCCTTTTTGTGCCAGTTTATCGCTTCCCACCCCAAAGAAATTGACAGGGGTCTCTTTTTTTTTAAACTCTTCCACGATTTGAGCGGCATAATTTTCTGCGGAATTCTCTGCGGCAACAATGAGAATGTTTTTCATGCCGGTTGATTGGTTATTCTCTCTCTCCTTTGTCTCTCCTGGTTCCACTGTCACCTCTGTCACCACTGTCTCCCCTGTCTCCGCTTTCTCCCCTTTCGTCTCTTCTTCTTCCGGATTCATCTATTTCTCTTTCATCTCCTGACGCTTCCGGGGGTTTGTCTTTATCACCCTCTACGACAAATTTTAAATCGGGCATATCTTTTTCCAGTTGTTCTCCCAGGTATACCGCCCATTCGCAGTATTTCTTTTTTTTCCTGTAGACCAGGTAACCTTCTTCGGTTGAGTTGGAGCAGACGCCGATGATCATGGCCTGGCTGAGATATTCTTCCAGCATATCTTCNNCCCTGGTTACTGTCGGCCTTGCCCTGGTTTCTGCCGCCCCTGCTGCCGCTGTCGCCTCTGCTGTCGCCTCTGCCGCCTCTGCTTTCATTTCTGGCCACCCCGCCGCCGCCGATTCTGCCGCTGCGGAGGCCGGCGCCCGGTCTGCCCGGCCGCATCACAATATTCCACTTGCCTTCTTCTGTCATCGGGTCTTTGTAGAGTTGTCTTAAAAATTTCTTTTCATATAAAAGTTCCAGGCTGGTGGGAAACATGTTGGGATTTTTTTTCCTGTAGAGTTCAATAGCGATCACGTATTGTCTTGCTCTGAACAGCAATTCTGCTTCGAGGTCTCTTTGCACTTCTCTTTCCCACATGTCCCGTGCCTTTAACATTAAAATGGCAAAAATATTCACGGCAATGATAGCGGTAAGCAGTGCATACCCTTTCTTGGAAAATTTAAACCCACGTCTCTTATTTTTTCCCGACATTTTTTTCTCCTATTTACTATGTTCCATACGCCTGGTTATTTCATCATTCATCATTCATCATTTAGCGTTTTGCCGTCACCAGTCGCTGTATTTGGAGCCATCCAGGGATTCGGCATGGGACAGGCTTCTCACATCGATAATACCTTCGGCAATTTCAGGATCAAAATCTTCCATTTCCTCTGGTTCGAAACGTATCATGTCCCACTCATTTGACTGCATAATCGGGTCAATCGGAATTTTCCTCAGGTATTTGTGAATGACCAGGTCTTCCAGGTCTGTGGGATATTTATGTTTATCCTTGTAGAATTTGTTAAGGGCGTCCCTTATTTGGAATAGATTTTCTTTAAGTACCGCTTCTTTTGCTCGAAGTGTTGCATTTCTATAGATGGGCAGAACAATTGAAACCAGGATACCGATTAACACCAATACGGTTATGATCTCGACTAATGTAAACCCTTTTTTCATTTTTATTTTTCCTTTCATGGTAATATTATATCAAAATTTTGAGAATAAGAAAAGAAGAAGATCAGAAATTTATCTTTTTGATCTGTTCCAGGAATAGTCGGGCTTTAGGAGATACGATATAATAGTGTCTTATTCATTTAGCTGTAGGCTTCGATGGCTTTTAGAATGATCTCGCCGGCTTTTTTGAGTTTGTCGATTCCCAATACATAGGCGATCCTGAGTTCTTGTTTTCCTTTACCGGGAGTGGAATAGAAACCGGCGCCAGGTGCCACCATTACGGTTTCACCATTTACATTGAATTCTCCCAGCATCCATTTGGCGAAATTATCCGAATCATCCACTGGTAATTTAGCCATGATATAGAAAGCGCCTTTGGGTTTTTGCAAGACAACGTCTTTATTAGAGGTTAAGATGTCGAATAATACATCTCTTCGTTGTTGGTATTCCGCCTGGGTACTTTTAAAATAATCAGGGGGTAGTTGGTAGGTGCCAATGGCCCCGATCTGTCCAAGAGAGGGCGGGCACAGTCTTGCCTGGCCAAATTTCAATGCCGACTGGGTAATATCTTTATTTCTAGAAATCAATGCTCCCACCCTGGCGCCGCAAGCAGAGTAGCGTTTGGATATGGAATCCACCACGATAACCCGGTCTTCTATACCTTCTAATTCCAGGATACTGAAATGTTTTTCCCCATCATAGGTAAATTCTTTATACACTTCATCTGCCACCAGGAACAGGTTATATTTTCTTGCCAGTTCTCCCAGTCCGATGATTTCGTCCCGGGTAAATACGGTCCCTGTCGGGTTATTGGGAGAGTTAATCATGATAGCCCTGGTTTTTGGATTAATTTTTTTTTCGATTTCCGGCATAGGGGGAAGGTGGAATCCTTCTTCTGCCTTTGTTGGTACAGGAGAGATAGTTAAGTTGGCAAGGGTAGCATAGCCGTTGTAATTGGTATAGAAGGGTTCGGGCACAATGATCTCATCTCCTGCGTCAGCGATAGCGCTGAAGGCGAATAGGATTGCTTCGCTGCCCCCGCAGGTGATAATGATATCTGCGGGCTCCAATTGGATATTATACCTGGAAAAATAATTCACCATGGCTTCTTTTAATTCCGGGAAACCATCTGATGGTCCATATTCAAGAACTTTACCTGTAAAGTCGTTAATATTTTTATAAAAAATTTCAGGGGTAGGGATATCTGGTTGCCCGATATTGAGGTGATAGACATGAATGCCTTGTTTTTTGGTTTTGTTGGCAATGCCTGCTAATTTACGGATAGGGGATTCTTGCATGTTTGTTGCGCGTTTTGAAATAATCATAATGCCTCCTCATTTCAAAGGTAGAGATTAATTATAATACCTGGGAAATATTTGTCAAGCTCATCTCCTGGGAGCAAATAAGAATGATACCAAGGGGAAATACCGAAACGAAATGCGCTGTGATGACCATTCCGCATATATAAAAAGTTTTTGTGGGGTCCAGGGGCGGTCTTTACTAAAAGCAGCCCCTTTGCCGGGGCCGCAGCCAAATATGGCATCCTAATTAAATTGTGAATTATGAATTATGAGTTATGAATTATGAATTGTTAATGAAGAAAAATTCAGCCATTGCAATCTCTCTGGGCAAATTACCCACTTGTTGGCCCAAGAAGTGGTGGGTAGCTGCTTCTCCTTATTTTGAATTTTTTTTCTTGCCTCTTGCAGGCTTAAGCGGTATTATATATCTTTTGGGATCCGCTTATAAGGAGGAAACAGCTACCATGGAAATTATAAACCAATTTTCAGAAAAAATCAAAGGAGTGTTATCCACTTTCGATCGCTTGGTGTTTAAAGGAACCCTGAGGTGCTTTTATAGAAAAAATACCCTTGACTATTTTCTCTTCAAGAAAAAGATACTCAAAAAAAATTTTTCCGCTTTCGCCAGAAACTATACAAAGGAGATAGTTAAGCATGGCATAGATTTAGCCAAAAAATCCGGTAGAGCCTATATTTACCTTGAATCGTATAAAGAATCCAAAGAAGACAAGGCTAAGCAAATTATGACCAATGAGAATATCGAGGAAGGTCTGATATGCATATTGTCATGTGTGGAATCCTGCAGCGCCTTTGGTACAAAAAAAAATGAGAAAANNTCGGTTTTATGTATGTGCGTTTGCAAACGTGGTTTCCGTTTCAAATCCAGCTTTATATCAACTATGAAACGTCGTCCGCAGGGTATAAGGGTGAAGCATCGAATGAAGACAAACGTGATTAAAATGTATGACAAATTCAGTGTTTTAAGAATTGAAACCGTTATTAACGCCCCTTATGAGTTCAAGGTTTACCGAGAAGTCACTCGAAAAGGGATAACCAAAATGGATTGGGCGCCAATGGGGAAATGTGTTTCCAATATCTATCGCTATGCTAAGGTGTCAGAAGCATCTAATATACGTTATTGGAATGCTTTGTCATCGGTTAAGGAGTCGTCTTCGATACGAAAGGAGTTGGAAGCCATTTGTCATCCCGTTGAAAAAAAGGGAAAGCGTTTTTCTGGTTTTAATGATTGAGAAAAAAAGAGCTGTGGGCCGAACAACTCGTCTTTTGGCAAAACTTAGAGCGCATGCACTGATTGCCAAAATCCCTCATTCCTTTCGGTATAAAATTACCAAAAAAGGGGTTCGGGTTATGACCATAGTATTGATGTTCAAAAGAAAGGAGATTCCAAAATTGGCTACAGGATAATAGAAAACTTTGCTTTTTTTACCAGTTTTTACAGAATATTAGTAAAAAGAGCCCACTGGTAGTTAAAGGCAGAAAATTTGAAATGATGTAAAATATAATATAAAATAACAAAGGAATAATGAAAAAAGACTTCTATGATGTGATCATTGTTGGTGGTGGTGTTATGGGGTGTGCTGCGGCGTATTATCTTATCTCCGGGGATGATAAACTCAAAATAGCAGTAATAGAAAGGGACCCTACTTATTCTCAAGCTTCAACTACCTTATCCATGGCCAATGTGCGAATTCAGTTCAGCCTTAAAGAGAATATTCAGATATCCCAATATGCCAATGAAGTCTTCCGGGAATTTGACGATGTGATGGCTGTGGATGGCATTGAACCAGGGATTCATTTTCGCCGGGAGGGAAATCTTTTCCTGGTGGCCAAGGAGGGCCGGGAAGCTGCCCAACGAGCATTGGCTTTACAAAAAAGCCTTGGCTGCCAGGTGGAATGGTGGTCTAGCGAAAAAATCAAGGACTGCTTTTCTTTTTATGAACCTGGGAGGTTGGCAGGAGGGACTTTTGGGGCGGCTGATGGTCACCTGGATGCTAATTCTTTGCTTATGGGTTATAGAAAAAAGGCCGGTGCATTGGACGTGACGTTCATTACCGATGAGGTGTTAAAAATTACTACTGATCCGGGATGTGTTACAGGAGTGAAGTTAACATCGGGGAAGGTGTTAGCTGCAGGAGTTGTGATCAATTGCGCCGGGGCGTGGGCGGCTCAGATCGCTGAAACAGCGGGTGTAAAGCTGCCCATATATCCAACTAAACGACAAATTTTTGTTTTGGATACCGCCTTCAAGCCCCAAAACCCGCTGCCTTTAACGGTTCTTCCTTCGGGGCTTTATTTTCGCTCCGATACCGGGGGAGTTATTCTTTTGGGCAAATCAATGGCTGATGATCCGGTGGGATTTGATTTTACCGTGGACGAGATTAGATTCACGGAACAGCTCTGGCCTGAGTTAGTGACTATTGTGCCGCGTTTTGACAGGCTCAAAGTGCTCAGGAGTTGGGCTGGGCTCTATGCAGAGAACACCTTTGATGGGAATGCGATACTGGGAGAATGGCCGGAATGCCGGGGCTTTTACCTGGCCAATGGTTTCTCCGGGCATGGGTTGCAGCAAGCGCCGGCAGTGGGCCGTTATCTATCAGAGTTGATCTTAATCCAAAAACCAGCGCTTGATTTGTCGATATTCAGTCCCCGGCGTATTCTTGAGAATAAACCCCTGTCTGAATCCGGCCTGGTTTAGTTATGATCGACCGCTATGAAAAAAGTCCACAGATTACACAGATTTACACAGATTATAAAAAAAATATAAAAAAAAATCTGCGTAATCTGTGTAATCTGTGGTTTCCCCTTTTTCATTTGTCTCCGGGCGACGGTGGGTCGTTCCCTCGTAAATGCCTATTCACCTGGAATAATAGTGTGTCTTAATTTTTTAAAAAAAAAGTTGAAAATCAAGATAAATTAAATTATAATATACTTGAGATGGACCTCAAAAATTTTATTTGCAGATCGTTCTGCAAATTTAGCAGGGGGTGCAAATGAACTTTGAAAGAGATGTATTTATCAGTTATGCACACATTGACAATTTATCGTTAAAAGAAGGAGAAAAAGGGTGGGTGGCAAACTTACACCGGGCGCTGGAAGTGCGGCTGTCTCAATTAATGGGTGAAGAACCCGAAATATGGCGGGACCAGAAATTACAGGGCAATGATTTCTTCGATGAAGAAATCGCCAAACAAATTACTAAAACTGCCTTAATGATATCCATATTATCTCCACCCTATATTAAATCAGAATGGTGTACCAGGGAGTTAAGAGAGTTTATTGAAACATCCGCAGAGGGAATCGGCCTAAAAATTGGCAACAAATCCAGGATATTCAAATTGATCAAAACAGCTGTCCCATATGAGGCGCATCCACCGGAAATAGCAGATATCCTGGGGTATGAATTTTTTATCATTGATTCTTATACAAACCGGATAAAAGAACTCAGTCAGAAATCCGGCGGCGAGCTGGAACAAATCTATTGGACAAGGCTTGATGATTTGGCACACGATATTCGTGATTTATTGGAAACAGTAAAATACAAGGATTTAACAAATAACCGCTGCCAGGAAGATCAATTAAGTATATATCTTGCTGGAACCAGCTTTGAATTAAAAGAACAACGGGATATGATTAAACGGGAGTTGATGGAATGGGGATACAGGATTTTACCGGACCGCCGGGTGCCCCTGGTTGAACCGGAATACAAAAAGTCGGTGGAGGAGCTCTTAGATCAATGTGTATTATCCATCCACCTGGTGGGAGGAAGTTACGGCGCCGTGCCGGAAGGTTCCCAAACGTCCATTGTGGCCTTGCAGAATGAACTAGCCATAAAAAAAAGCAAAACAGGTGAATTACAACGTTTAATCTGGCTGCTGCCGGGCAGCAATATAGACATGGAAGATGAACGGCAAAAACAGTTTATTCACCAGGTCCGGGCCGATATTGAAACTCAATATGGGGCAGACCTGTTTGAAACACCCATTGAAGAGTTTAAATATGCCATTCGTGATAGACTGGAACACATTAAATCTGCTCCCGCTTCCGCTGTCGTATCGATAAAAGAAAAGCCTTTAAAATACCAATACGTATACCTGGCAGAGACCAACTATTACCTGGAAAAGCAAAGAGACAATATTAAACGGCAATTGATGGAACAAGGTTATAAGGTATTACCGGACCAACCCCTGCCGTTAGTTTATTCGGAATTAACAAAAACAATCGATAGCCTGGTGGAGCGGTGCGACATCTCCATCCATTTGCTGGGAGAGGATTATGGCGTAGTACCGGATAAAACAGAGAAGTCTATTTTATGTATACAAAATGAACGGGCTGCAGAAAGAAGCCGGGGTGGACAATTGAAGCGTTTAATCTGGCTGCCTCCAACCGTCAACCAAAAAGATGAACGACAGCGGTCATTTATCCAACGCGTTAAGGCAAACGCAGCTGATCAACCCAACGATGATATTTTTGCCACACCGCTTGAAGATATGGAGGCGACTATTTTTAATAAACTTGAAATCCTGGAAAAAGAAGCATCAACAATGGTTGAGTCTATAACGAGACCACTGCAAATTTATTTGATCTGTGACCAGAAGGACCTCAATAATATTACCGAATTGGAGGATTTTCTCTATTANNTGGATGCATTCCATTACCAGGGATTTAAAAAAGATCGCCGGTTACGGTAGAACCCGTCCGCTGGAAGTAAAAGCTGTTTACCTGGCGCCCCCGCTTACCCCACCCAAAGAGCATTTCCGCTCTCACGGTATCCTTACTATTAACGGCATGCAAGGGTTTTCACCCGGGTTAATGGAACCCTTTATGGAAATGGTGAAAGCCATAAGCAAAGGGTAATGAGCACAGCACATAGGGCATAGGGCATAGAGACCATGAAAGGGAATATAAATATTAATACCAATACCATGATACATCCGTTTCCCGGTTTAAGGCCCTTTGAAGAAGAGGAAGAGCACCTCTTTTTCGGAAGAGATAAAGCCGCAGTGGATTTGATGTCACGGCTGCGCATCTCTCATTTCTTAACCATAATCGGGACATCGGGAAGTGGGAAATCATCCTTAATAAAGGCGGGGTTACTTCCTTCACTTTACCGGGGGTTTATGGCGAAAGCCGGTTCCAGTTGGAGAGTGGCTCTTTTTCGCCCCGGGGATAATCCCATCGCCAATCTGTCCGCTGCTTTATGCAAGGCCGGTATACTTTCCCAGGACAACATCTCCGGCAAGTTTATTGAAATCACCCTAAGAAGGAGCAACCGGGGGCTTATCGAGATAGTCAAACAGTCACGTTTGCCAGGGGATGAGAATCTTTTGATCGTGGTGGACCAGTTCGAAGAAATATTCCGGTTTAGCCATTTAGAAAGGAGTCATGCGAATGGGAGACAGGATTCCGCCGCTTTTGTCAATTTGCTTTTAGAAGCCTCCAGGCAAACGGATATCCCCATTTATATTATTTTGGCCATGCGTTCCGATTTCCTGGGTGACTGCACGGCCTTCAGGGGGCTGCCTGAGGCTATAAACAATAGTCAGTACCTGGTTCCCCGGATGACGCGGGAGGAGATACGGGCTGCTGTTACCGGCCCCATTGCGGTTGGCGGGGCAAGAATTTCACCCACTTTATTGTCGCGGCTGCTCAACGATGTGGGGGATAATCCCGATCAATTGCCCATCCTTCAACACGCACTCATGCGAACCTGGGATTACCGGTCCAAAAACCACAGGAGGGACGGTCCCCTGGACCTTCACCATTATGAAGCCATTGGCACCATGGAGAGCGCCTTATCCCAGCACGCGGAAGAAGCTTATATGGAATTAAAAACAGATAAAAATAAAACCATCTGTGAAAAGATGTTTAAATTATTAACACAAAAGGGGAATAAAGGCGGCGGTGTGAGGCGGCCAGCTAAAATCAGCGAAATCTCTTTCGTCGCCAACGCTTCGGAAAAAGAAATTATTAACATGATCAATGTTTTTCGTCAGCCCGGCAGAACCCTTTTAATGCCTCCCATTGACGTATCCCTTAATGCAGATTCCGTAATCGATATTTCCCATGAAAGTCTTATGCGCATATGGACACGTTTAATCCAATGGGTAAAAGAAGAGGAGCAGTCAGCCGAATTATACCTGCGCCTGGCAAAGGCAGCCGCTTTATACGAAGAAGGAAAAACAAGTTTGTGGAGAGACCCTGACCTGATGCTGGCTTTGACGTGGCAGCAGCAACACAAACCCAACGCCGTATGGGCCCAACGTTACGACCCGGCATTTGACCGGGTAACCGGGTTCTTGGAGGCCAGTAAAGAGCAGCAAAAGCGGGAAATTAAGGATAAAGAAAAACTGCGAAAAATAAAAATAATAACATTCTTTTTTGTAATAATAAGTATTGCCGCTGTTATTTCCATTACCCTCGCGATTAAGGCGTTGGATAGTAAAAATGAAGCGGAAAAGGAACGAAAAAAAGCTTTAGCGCAAAAAATAGAAGCAGATAGACAACGACAACTGGCAGAAAAACTACAAAAAATCGCTGAAGATGAAAAAAATAAAGCATTACTAGCCCAAAAGGAAACCGAAGAAGAAGCGGCAAAAGCTGAAAAAGCCAAGGAGGCAGCGCTAGAAAGCGCAAACAGGGCGAAACAGGCAAAAATTGTGGCTGAGACAGAAAAACGCAAAGCAGAAGAAAAAGAGCTTAAGGCACGAATTCAAGGATTGATTGTAGATATGAGTAAAGAAGAGGAGAGGTTTCGTCAGTGCCTGGCAAAAGCAAAAGAACTGGCAGTCCAATCGACAGCTCAAACCGGGGATATAGAACTAAAGGCGCTGTTGGCTTTAGCTGCTTACCAATTAAATTCAAAAGCCTATGAGGACCTCGCCCAATCCACACAGGAAACGTTCGCTGCATTTGATAAAAAAAACCTGGATAGGTTTGCTGGAAAGAAAGAACTAACTGAAGCATACGAACGCTTAAAAAGAAAATATGTTATGCTGCAAAAAAAATCAGGAAAAAAGCTGGTACCGGCAGAAATATTTGAAGCCTTAAGAGAAGCTTATATTGCCAAAGAAGATGCAAAAGATATCCTCTGTGAAAACACCGAATCCTGGGCATTGGCTGCAATCGGTAATCAAATTGTTTTTAACAACCGGGAGGGTGAATTATTAATCGCTTTATTACAATCTCAATCTAACGATTCAAAATTACCTGGCATAAAAGACACGAATCGCTTATCGAAAAAGACCAAGTTTCAGCCCAGTTCATTTGTTGACACGAAAGACCGGCTATTTTGTGGTACCATGAAGGGCAGTCTTATTTACTGGGAAAAAAGTAAGTGGAAAGAAAAGAGACTGCCGGTTAAGCATAATGGGAAAATTTTATCCATGGCTTTTTCAAAGAATAAGAATTGTCTGGTTTACTCCGTTAAAAATATGATTTGTGTACACCAATTAAATTTGCAGGATACGCCAGAAGCATTTGTTCAATTTGAAAAGGGTAATTTTGTTCGAGCGCTAACTGTAATCGAAGACCCTGATTCTAAGCATTCTATTTTAATTGTGGGCGATGCCAAAGGAAATATTTTCCATTATAATTTATTGACAGACATAAAGGAACAAAAGAGATTAAATACCGACTTTAAGTCAAATGGGTATGGTTTTCACTCCATTGCATACAATCCTGCTGGAAGGTTGTTGGTCCTGTCCAATTCCAGGGGTGAACTTTTCCTCTTCCCCGATATCCACTGCAAAAGTCTTATATCCGGTACGAGAATACAATCCTACCTGGTTGAGAAGAAGCACAAAGGGATTGTAAAGGCATTGGCTTTTAGTCCCGGCGGCAGATACCTGGCATCCGGCGGCCTGGACGGT
>WVZO01000138.1:0-2647 GCA_011772425.1 Candidatus Aminicenantota bacterium | reverse complement strand
TCCCTCTCCTTACCTTCTGCGACAAACGAAAAATGAAAGTTCTAGCAATTGTATTTGATCCCGGGGGCGAGTATATTATATTTAATGATAAACAAAATTTGCGAATTTGTCCTACACACCCGAAGATATTCTATGAAATACTTTGCAAAAGAAAAAAGAGAGAATTCCGTAAAGATGAGTGGAAACTCTATATGGGTGAATCCATAAAACAGGAAGATGTTATCATTTGTTCTTCTGAGAAAGGGGAATAAGCCGGAAATGGAGAAAAAGATGAAAATGATATGTACACCAAAAAGAAAGAGTGTCCGTTTACAGTACATATGGCTCTTCACGTTTTTACTCCTCATTGCATCGATTGCCTTTGCCCAGGGGAGCGGTAAAAGTAAAAGGGCTCAGTTATATGAAAAATTTAGAGGCATTGCTAAAGAGATGGAAGAGGCTTATGATAACGGGGACTTGAAGCGTGTTATCGATTTATATAATAAATACTGCCGTAAAGATAAGAATGCCAGAGCGGGTGAAGAAAAAAAGGAATTTAAAAAAGTAAAAAAAGAAATCCGGACCAATATATACCAATGTGTGGCTCTCTCTTATAATGAATTGGACAATCCGGAAATAGCAGATATTTATATTAGAAGATTACTGGTTCTCAGGCGCAGGGAAGACACCGGTGATTACTGGTGGTCCCTCAGGGATACTGCTAAAGACAAATACTATGTGGCGCCCCGGCTGCTTGTGGGAGTAAAATTAGGGACAAATTTTACCATCGCAAAATCCTTTAACAGTTATTCGATTTTTGAGCCTGTTTATGAAACCGGAGAGGATAATTATGAAAAAAAATATGATTTTCACTTTAATCATTCTCGAGGAACACAACTGGGAATTATTGTCGAATATGCCCTGTCCAAAAACCTTTCGATATACATCCAACCGGTCCTCAGTATGCTGAAATTTCAATATAAAGACAGTCAATATATTGAACACAGCGTGCAAATGGAAGAAAACAACCTGGATTCATTTACAAGGGACTCCACAAGTCGTCAAACATTGCATTATATAGAGATACCACTTCTTTTAAAATATCAATTGGGAAGAGCGAAATTAAAACCATACTTACAAATCGGTGGGTTTTTAAGTATTATGAGATCCGCCTATAAAATGATGTCTATCAAGATAACGGAAGTTATCGGACAATACCAGGGAAGCAGCACCACCCTCATTGAAGATATACCGATTAAAGACCATATTACTCGTTCCAGGAGCGGTTTTTGTCTAGGTGCCGGCATCGATTACGATGCCGGAGATCTTCGACTGGGAATTGAAATAAATTACAAACACTTATTGGGAAATATTGTCAATAAAGACCATCGCTTTGATAAAGATATCTTACTGGGATACTATGATGTATTTGACGATATAACCATAAGGAACGTCGAAATATCATTGAAGGTATTACTTCCCATATCATTTAAGGCTTTCAGGAGGTAGGAGGAGGTAACATGCAAAAAGGCAATGGCAAGAAAATGAATTTGCTTATGAGCGTTGTTTTTATTTTATGTTTTTGTTTCGCTTCCTGCATGCCCGGTGCCAGGAACACGGAAACCGGCAATAGCGAACACTTCCATAAAATCTATGACCCGGACGATGCATTCAATTACACTGCGGTGGATATTAAACCAACACAGGCCGGCGGATATATAATATTGGCAGAGGTTGATGAGCATCCATATTTGTTAAACGTCGATGAGAAGGGTGATTTTTTATGGGCAACCGATCCCAACGCCTTTGATGATTATATAAACCCAATTTCAAACCTCCTAATATTTAATGATAATTATTACTTTTTTTGTAATAAGATTTCCGGTACAATTTCGCTTCCCATTCTATTAAAGTATAGTGAAAGTAATGGCACACATGAAGAAGTGACATTCGCTGATGATTTATTCGTGGTGGAAGGCGCCGATGTCGACGATAGAAATCGCACGATTTTCCCGCTGCATGCATCTAAAACTCTCGATGACAAAATTTTATTATTGGCATTTGACGAACCTAATGGTCGGATTTTATTAAGAATTATGGATTTCCAGGGTGTAAGAATTTTGAAGGAGAAACATGATAATTACTTTCAAGATATTTGTCGGGTTGAATATCCTCTCCAGGATAAGAGACTCCATTTTACCGGTTTAAATAAATACGGGAATAATTTTTACTATTTTCAAAGCTTCTGTAAGAAAAATTTATATGAGAAGGAAAATGTTTGTTTTCGCTTTGTAACAGTAAAACCGGAGGATGGAGAGTATATCGATATATTTCCTGTGAAAAAACCTTTAATTGCAGTGGAATGGCACAGCAGCAAACAATTCTCAGCAGCCCGTATCGATGATAATGTTATCTCCTTTTATGTAAATTCCGATTCAAACAAAATGGATATGGATGAGAAAGAGGGGCACCCACAATATGAGTCGATTGAAGCGAAACCTGTTTATATTGAAACAATACCTGTCAATGGCCGGGAGGTGGTTTTTTTCGCCAGCACTACAAAAACAAGTAAAATAGTACTTGCTGTATTTGACCATTCTAATGGGGAATGTCTGTATAATTACTATATTGGTAATGTATACCCCTATGAAGCCGCAGGTTTAATCGG
>WVZO01000460.1:2186-7446 GCA_011772425.1 Candidatus Aminicenantota bacterium | reverse complement strand
CGGAGCAGCCAGTGGTATTTTCCTGGACCTGGCCCGGCAGCAAGGATATGACGCCGCAGGCATTGAACCGTCGGAGTACCTGGTAAAAGAGGCAGAACAAAGATATGGTCTTCAATTATTCAAAGGTACGATTGAAGACTACTTCAACCATTATCCGGAGAACAAGTTTTCCGTGATTACGCTGTTGGACATCATCGAACACGTCGTAGAGCCGGATACCTTTATGAAGCGGGTGGATGGTCTCCTGGAAGATGAGGGGGTCCTGGTGATTGTGACCCCGGACATCAACAGTTTTGCTGCACGGCTCCTGGGGAGACGCTGGTGGCACTTTCGCATCGCTCATATCAATTTCTTTAACCGGGAATCTCTTGAATACCTGTTAACCAAACACCATTATGAGATTCTGTCCAGGAAAAAATATGTCTGGAATTTTTCATTATTTTACCTGGTGACACGTATTTTTCCATCTTTAACGCATAAGAAATCTTTACAAAAATTCTTAAAAAGGTTACACTTAAAATTACCACTTTTTGATTCGTGGGAAGTCTATGCAAGAAAGAGAACAACAGAGACAAAACGCAAGGTCTAAATTTAAGCTGTATATGGATTCGCTGAGGCTGGAACGATGGCCCCGCAGTCTTGCCATTATTCCCGGGTTTATTGCTTTTTTTGCACTCAATCCCGAATCCGGTGTGGATTATTTCTATTTATCGTTAAAACTGCTGGGTGCTTTTATCTTAACCTTATTTATTTCCACGGCAAATTACATCATCAACGAGATTGCCGATGCCCCTCACGATGCCTATCATCCTACTAAAAAACACCGCCCCCTGGTGAACAACCAGATCAGTACAACGGTATTAATGGTCTGGTGGGCGGTGCTGGTCTTGGTTTCCCTGGGGGCGGCCTATCTTTTTTATAAAAGCACTTACTTTTTGATCAGTTTGTTGGCGCTGTTGGTAGCCGGGCTTTTATACAATGTGCCGCCAATAAGGATGAAAGACATTCCGTTCCTGGACTCCACGCTGGAATCGGCGAATAATCCCATTCGTTTTCTAATCGGCTGGCATATCATTGCTGCTGCTTTTCCCCCGGTTTCTCTGCTGCTCTCCTGGTGGGCCTTTGGCAACTTCCTGATGGTAGGAAAGCGTGTCGCTGAAAAAAAATTCCTCACCGCAGAAGAATCCTCCAGGTATCGATTATCCCTGAAACGATACAACCTCAAGGCCCTTATTATTTTTATGTATGTTAATGCATTGATTTTTGTCGCCACCTTCTGCTGGTTTGCCATTGAAGCGAAAATGAATTCGTTTCTTTATTCTATTCCTTTTATCCTGGTCTATTTAGTCATGTTCATCAAAAAATCGGTCCAGGATATCGAAGGTGCGGAAGAACCGGAGCGGCTTTTGAAGAACCCGTATTTTGCTTTTTATACCCTGTTTTTGGCGGTTATTTTTATATTGGCATATATTTTTAAATAAAAAAATAAAAATGGGAATTGAAATTATTTTAAAAATGTTATTAGCGGGTGTATTGGGTGGGATCGTCGGGCTTGAGCGGGAAATCTCCCACAAGGAAGCCGGGTTAAAAGTCAACGTATTAATTGCCATGGGCAGTGCGTTGTTGGCAGGGCTGGCAGTGGAATTAGCCGGAGAGTCTCAAATCACCAACGCGCTGCCCATGTTGGCTCATATTATCACTGCACTGGGATTGGTGGGTGCCGGTATTGTCATCCGGGAACGATTCACTGCCCAGGGACTCACCACTGCCGCAACCGTATGGAGTGTCGGTGCCATTGGCATCGCAGTAGGGACCGGTTACTATTTAGCCGCATTTGCTGCTGCTATCTTTATCGTGGTTGGCTTAACCGCGTTAAAAATCATCACCGCTGTTCTTGAAAAACAGGGCAAGGTCTTTGCTTATGTTATATCTACCGAGGACAGCGCCTCGGTCATCATAGAAATCAAGAAAGTTTTGATGGATCTGGGCATCAAATACATCAATGCCAACATACGGAAATCAAAAGAAGGATATGAGATTGAAATGGCTGTACATACCTCCCAGACCAAGAACAAATCGTTCATTGACCGCGTGATGCAAATACCCGATGTTAAAGAAGTCACCAGCGAGAACCTGTAAAGAGCGAAATGATGAATGATGAATTGTGAATTGGGAGAATGATTGAGATACTGGCAGCCACTACCAACCGGGGAAAAGTACGAGAGATCGAGAAATTGTTTACTCCAAGTCTCATCCAGGTGAAGCTTTATTTCCTTCCGGATTTTAATATTATGGTGGATTGTCCTGAGGCCGGTGAGACGTTTTTAGAAAACGCCGCGGCCAAATCTCTATTTTACGGCAAATTTGTTCCGCATCTCTATACGGTGGGAGACGATTCCGGTTTGGTGGTGGAAGCATTAGATGGTGGGCCGGGTATTTATTCTTCGCGGTATTCCGGGCCTGATGCCACGGACGAGAAAAACATTGTAAAACTGTTGGAGCAATTAAAAGGTATCGAGAACCGGAAAGCAAAATTTGTCACAGCGGTTTGCCTGTCTAGAAACGGGCAAATCATCAAGACCTTTACCGGTGAAGTGGAAGGGATTATTATCGATGAGAAGCGGGGAAGCGGGGGATTCGGTTATGACCCGGTGTTTTTCTATCCACCGTTAAAAAAGACCTTTGCCCAGCTTTCCACGGAGGAGAAGAACCGGATCAGTCATCGTGCCCGTGCGTTTCAGAAATTGAAAGATTTCCTGGAATCATCTAAGGAATTCTCATTCTAAACGAATAAGGTGCCAGGTAAGTTATCCTTCTTAATATCCTGTGAAAGCTTATGAAGAGAAATACGTGAATACGGAGGCTGAGGAGTTTTTCTATAACTGCCACCAGGGTACGGTGGGGATATTTTTTTGTGCGCCTATTATTCGCTCTCCATTGTAAACCACAAGCCCCTTTTCCCCGGTATTCCCTTTCAACTGGAGCCATTTATTGATATTTTCCTGGAACGAATAAGAATAGGTTCGGGATGACTTTATTTCCAGGGGATAAAGCTTATTCCCGAAATCCACCAATAAATCGACTTCTATACCTGTTTTATCTCTCCAGAAATAAATCGGGGGAATTTCCGAGGTGTGATAAATACGTTTATAAAACTCACTGATAACAAACGTTTCAAATATATTCCCCAATAAGGGGTGATGTTTGAGATCGCGGCTGTTTCGCAGGGATAACAGGAAGCACAGTAAACCGGTATCCACAAAGTATAGTTTCGGTGTCTTTACTATCCGCTTTGAAAAGTTCCTGTAATGGGGAGATAAAAGAAAAATGATTCCACTGGTTTCCAGTATTGACAACCAGCTCTTGACTGTTGGTATAGATAAGCCGATAGCGCTGGAAATTGAGGCATAATTAAGCAATTGCCCCGAATAGGAAGCGGTTATTTTCAGGAAATTCTCAAAGGTCCGTAAATTACTTACATTAATCAACTGCCTGATATCTCTTTCAATGTAGGTTATTACATAATTCTCAAGCCATTTCCGGGGAGATAGTTTTTTATCGTGAATCCTGGGGTACATACCGGTGAATATAATCTCCTCGATTTCTTCAGTCGGTTTTTTGGCTTCGTTTTTTAATGAAAAGATTTCTTCAAGGTCATTGTCTTCCGTCCCGGCGCACAACTCGTTATAGGTAAAAGGAAAGAGCATAACGTTAATGACTCTTCCTGAGAGGGATTGCGATATGCTTTCCATGAGAAGGAATTGCTGGGAACCGGTAAGTATGTATTGTTTTGAAGGTCCGGGGACAATGAAATCGGCTTTTTCCTGGAGGTAAGAGAAGAGAGAGGGAACCCGTTGGATTTCATCGAAAATAACCGGCGGCGGGTAATCTTCCAGGAATCCCCTGGGGTCATCTTCGGCCATATGGCGTGTATCCATGTTTTCAAGGGAAACATAAGCATAGTCAGGGAAAATATGCCTGGCCAGGGTGGTTTTGCCGCTTTGCCGGGGCCCCACGATGGAGATCACCGGGTATTCCCTTGCGTATTTTTTTACATGATTTTCAAGGTTTCTTTTTATCATTGGACAATTATAAAATAAAATTTTAGATTTGTCCATGCCCCGGTCAGGAATGCGTCAAAGTTAAATGATGAATTTGGTGTCGAATAAGGTGCCAGGTAAGTTATCCCATAGCCATTCTCAGCTCTTATAGCGCTGTAATCCGTCATACCGTAAGGTATTTTTTTGATCATTTGCTCACTCATTTAATCACCGAAATGATTATATATCAATGGAGTTCTTTTTGCAATTGACACCCTATGGTTCAGCCTATAATAATAAAACCAGGTTGGCAGGTGGCAAAAGACCGCGCCTGGGGGCAGTCAGAAAACTCTCCTTCATATTTTTTAATCTTTTTTTCCTTTGTCTTTTTCTTCTTCTATGGGATCATCCGGGTGTTCTTCGTTCCAGCGAGCAATGAGGTCTTCCGTGGTCTTCCCGATCATGTCCCGGTTCAAAATTTTGCCGGTGTAAAACTCCCCCTTATTAAGCCTTTGTACCAGCGGCTTGTCAGGCCAATGCATCAACCGGATCACACCTTCCAGGTTGATCTTGGGCGCAAATATGCCCAGCCCTTCTAATCTAACGCCCTGCCCTGCCCGAAAATATAGCAGCATGACTTCACGTAATTCCATCAACATCCCATGCACTTCACCCTCGGTATAAGTGGAACGGCCGGCAATAGCAGATGCCACATCGTCCG
Organism: Candidatus Aminicenantota bacterium; assembly: GCA_011772425.1. Taxonomy (GTDB): domain Bacteria; phylum Acidobacteriota; class Aminicenantia; order UBA2199; family UBA2199; genus JAKAGC01. The sequence continues at coordinate 2,685 of WVZO01000460.1, read as the reverse complement.
TAGTAACTGTAATCCCCTGTTTAATCCTGGGACTGTAAGCCTGGATGGCATGAAGTTTTTTTGCCATGGTATTACCTCCTTTCAAACAACCATTTCCCCATAGAAAACCAAAGGACTTCTACTGGAAATAAGACTATATACTAATCAAAAATGGTTTGGAAGTCAAGCAAAGCTCAAAAAAACAGACTGCTTTTTGTCAATAAGCAGACTGGTTTTTATATAAAAGCAGACTGCTTTTTATGCCTATGTCCCGAAGGCCCTGACGTTTCTAACGATGGTAAAAAGGTTATTAATGTAAATATCGCTAATCCTACACCTGGAAACTGTCGCCTCTATACACTCCGATCTGCTTTGGCTTGCGGCTTGTGGCTGGGGCTTCCGTCCCCTTTATTGAAAAATGATAACGATTCATGATATAATAAAGCAGTGGAGACGGGATGAACAAAATAGAAATTTTTGTGGCTTCGGGAAGCGATTTAAAAAAAGAACGCCAACACGC
>WVZO01000460.1:0-2169 GCA_011772425.1 Candidatus Aminicenantota bacterium | reverse complement strand
GTCCTGGTTTTGTTCTACTCGAAATTGGGCAAATTCACCGTACACGAATACCGACTCGCCCTCCAAAAAAAGAAAAAGATATTCCTTTACTTTAAAATTAAAAAGGGATTTTCGCCGGAAAACAAAACAGAACATGAACAATACGGGCAAGTACTGGATTTCAAAGATAAAGTGGAAAAGGAAAACAACGTGCTTTTCAAGCAATACAATACAGTCGGGGAATTTGAGAAATTCTTAAAAGACGATTTAACTCTCTATTTATTGCAGGAATATGGAAGAAAGGATGAGGTGCTCCAACGGATTTTGCGGGGCTCCCGGACCTATTATGAACGATTAAGAGGGGAAAACGGTCGGTTCCGTATGCTGCACATCGAAGACCTGATCCTCAGCCGCACGGATACCAAAGATAAATGGGTGCCGCAGCCCGTTTCCGGCGAAGATGAGGTGTACAACAAAGATGAGACGGTCATTACCTTGCTGCCGCACTCGTGGAAACAGTCGGGCAAGCATGCGGTAATCGTTGGAGACGGCGGCATGGGCAAAACCGTTTCGCTGATCCGGCTGTGGGAATCCCTTCTAGTGAAAAGTTTTTCGGGGGGTCCAGGGCCCCGCGGCGCGGGGAGCCTAAAAGGGCAAAGTACGTTGAATGAAACGCCATGCGCTATGCACCCTGCGCAATGCTCTCATCCCCTGGCCGCCGGAGGCAATAATAAAGAACCGGTTCCGGTGTTTATCGCGTTGAACGAATTCAACCAGGTTAAAGAAGAGAATCGCCGGGGATTTATTCTAAACTATATTCGCGAAAACTACTGTGATTCTTCCACGTCAATAGAAGAAATATGGGAGGCAATGAAACAGCCGGAGCCGGAAGGGGCGTTTAAGCCGCGAATGGCCCTGCTGTTGGATGGTTTTAACGAGATAACGGTGGAAAAAAAGGAATTATTGCTGGAAATAAAGCGCATCATAGAACAGTGCCCGGGAACCCGGATCGTGCTTACCAGCCGGTTCGATATGCGGGGTCAATACCAGTGGGGAAATTGGAACCTGGTTCGCCTGTTGAAACTGGGAAAAAAACAGGTGGAATCGTATTTGCAAGAAAAGAATCTGGGCATACCCGGTCAGGCGCGGTTCCTTGAATTGATCGGGAATCCCATGATGTTGACATTGTATGCGGCCACATGCGAGGTGCAAAACAAGAACCGCGAATCCCAGCACTGCCGTTTCAAGGACCGGGTGGAAAGCGTAGGCGAGTTGTTGTGGAACTTCATGGAAGCGCAGGTGGGGAACCTGGGGGAGCGATTGGGTGAGGACCGGGAAATGGTTTATTATTATAAATTTCTTTTGAAATTTTTCCTGCCGGCGTTGGGATTCGAGATGGAAAAAGCGGGTTTATTCGATTTTACCAACGCTCAAATCAAAGGCCATATCGATTTTATTTGTAAACGTTTTTCGCAAGATGATTTTTTCAATGCCTACGCCGAATTCGATGAATATGTTGAGAATCTGCCTTTGGGAGAGGGTGCGCATGATGCGGAGCGGCGAAAAAGGGCCGCGAAATTGAAGAGAATCTTTTGCGAAGAGCTGCATATGCTGGTAAAGGAAGGAGAATCCTATCGATTTCTTCACCAGGATTTCCGGGATTTTTTTGCGGCGGTGCATCTATTGAATGAGATCAAGATGGGAATGGTAGATGGCCAATGGATACCCGAAGGAATGAAAGAGCGGTGTTTGAGTTATTTTGTCAGGCGGATGATGGGAGAGATTGAAGAAGAGCATTATGCGAAGCCGTACGTGGTAGAAGGAGAGGGATGGCGGAGCGACATCCCTAAAGGAAACGTGCTGCATGGGTTAGTGGATTGCTGCCGGGGGAAGTATGGCGAGGAAGTGGGGTATGCGGTCTGGAATGTGGTGAGAACCTGGCAGGAGGTGAGAGGGGAGTTAAGTGGGTCGGATTTATCACGATTGGATTTATCGCGGGTCGTGTTGAATGGGGTGATGTGCAGCCGGTTATATGGTGGAGTTGGGGGGCGGTACCTGGCAGCGGTATTCGACGGATCGCGGGTCCATGAAACAAATCTTTTTCCCCGGGGGCATACGAGTTTTGTAAACAGTGCGATGTACAGCCCGTCAGGAGATAAAATCGTGTCCGCGTCTGATGATAAAACCATC
>WVZO01000486.1 GCA_011772425.1 Candidatus Aminicenantota bacterium | reverse complement strand
TGAGATTAAGACGTACAAATGCCTTGAGATTTTGGCACAATTTGACAAAAATTGGTTTGTATATTATAAATAAACCTAATAAAAATTAAAGGAGATTATACTATGAAGAGAATTTACATTGGTGCCTTGGTTGTTTTGATGATGGTGGCGTTTTTCAGTTCTTGCCAGAGGGCGGTTAAAACCGAACCTGCTAAACCAGGACCTAAGGTGGAGAAGGTCGAAGAAGCAACCCCCAAAGTAGAGAGGCCGGAGTTGACAGAGGAAGAAATTTTCCAGCGGCAGACACTGGAAGAACTGAACAAGAAAGGATACTTGAAACGGGTCCACTTTGATTTTGATAAGTATTTTATCAGGGATGACATGAAGCCGATTTTGCAAAGTAATGCCGAATGGCTGTTAAAGTTCTCGACGGTTGTGGTATCCATTGGTGGACACTGCGATGAAAGAGGAACCGAAGAGTACAATATGGCCCTGGGAGAAAAACGAGCGCTTTCTGCTAAGCAGTACCTGGTTTCCCTGGGGGTTCCTGCTGAACGATTGAGAACCGTTTCCTATGGCAAAACTCAAACCCTGGTGAAAGGTGTGGATGAAGAGACTCATTATATGAACCGACGGGACGAGTTTACCATTACTAAAAAATAAGAAAAACGTGAAACCTAAATGAAAGTATCGATTGTAATTTTTTTGTCGTTTTTACTTTTGGTCTCTTCTCCGGTCTATTCCGTTAGAAAAGATACCAAATTGATATTGGACCAACTGCAGAAACTGGAGGAAGCCATAAAGGTCCTGGATGGGAAAATAACGATTGCCTCCCAAAAGATTAAGGTTATTGAAGAAAAGGTGAATGCCATCACCAGGAACCAGGCGGATGCAGGACAGGATAAAGAAAGCCTGAAGTTGAGTTTGCAATTCATCAAGGAAGAGATCAATGAGTTAAAGAACAGGATCAGCAAAATCAATGACAGGCTGGTTTCCTTACCTGCAGCCGCGGTTCCTACAGATAGTAGTACCACTGGAGAGTCCCAGCCGGACACCACCATTCAATCTCCGGAAAACACCTATTATACTGCATACTCTGATTATATAAAGAAGAATTATCAGTTGGCCATTGAGGGGTTTAAGCAATTTATCCAGTTGTATCCCCAAAATGGCCTGGCTGATAACGCCCTTTATTGGATCGGCGAATGTTATTACTCTCAGAAAATGTACAGTGAAGCAGTGAGCACCTTCTCACAGTTGGTCACCAATTATGCGGATGGAGATAAGATCCCGGATGCGATTTTAAAAAAAGGATATTCGTTGATTGAGATGGGGAAGCAATCGGAGGGGATAGCGGTGTTAAAGGAGTTGATTTCACGGTTCCCGTTATCAGAGGAAGCCTCTCTGGCGCAGCAGAAAATTAAAGAGGTGACGGATTAAAATGGCTAATAAACGAAGCTTAAACCGGGTGATTTTGGTGGGAAATGTAGGCAAAGACCCTGAAATTACCCATATACCAAGCCTGGATAAGGATGTTGCCAAGTTCAGCCTGGCAACGACCGAAGTGTTTATGGATAGGAATACCAACCAATTCCAGGACTATACGGAATGGCATAACATTGTGGCCTGGGGTTGGGCGGCTAAAAAAGTCGAACGAGGGGTCAGTAAAGGCAGCCTGGTACTGGTAGAAGGTAAGTTAAAAACCAGGAAGTGGAAGGACCAGAATGACCAGGAAAGGCGGACTACCGAAATCCGGGCAGATTCGGTGACTGTCCTGGAAAGTAGAGCAGATAGAGGTGACAGGGAAGCACCTTACGAAGGCGGTAGAGGAGCCGGATTTCAAGATGCTGATTATGGTGGACCGGGTGGACCGCCTATGGGGAAGAACGACTTTTCGCAGCCGGGTCCGCCCACGTCAACACAGCAGCAGGCACCACCGGAAATGCAGATCGATGAGTTTGACGATATTAACAATATCCCCTATGATGATAGTGATCCGTTTTGATGCCCTGGTGGTTGGTAAAAAAGTGAACATATACGATTACGTATAAGTATAAAGCAGATGGCGTTTGTAAATTATAACAATAAAGAGATTACCGTAAAGATCGTTTATTACGGGCCGGCATTAAGTGGAAAAACCACATGCCTTAAGTATATTTATAACAGCGGCGAATACCGGAAAAAAGGGAAATTGATCACCCTTGATACCGATGGCGACCGTACCCTGTTCTTTGACTTTCTTCCCATTGAGATTGGGAAACTGGGTGATTATTCCATCAAAATGCAGCTTTACACCGTACCCGGTCAGGTGGCGTATAATACCACCCGGAAGCTGGTGCTTCAAGGTTCGGATGGTATTGTGTTTGTGGCTGATTCTCAAGTGGTGGTGCGAGAACAAAATATCGATAGTTTCAATAACCTGAAAGAAAATCTAAAAGCCAATAATATTGCTTATGAAGAAACACCACTGATTTTCCAATTCAATAAACGGGATTTGAAAGAGATCCTGCCCATGGATATCCTTAATAAGGATTTGAATCCTGAGAATAAGGCTTTTTTTCCCACTGTCGGAACCACCGGGGAGAATGTCCTTGAAGCCCTTCATGCCATCATGAAAATGGTCATCATCCATTTGAAAAATAAACTCTCGATTTTTCAAAAAGATAAGACAGTGATGTTTTCACGGGATGACGTGACGGATCGCGTGTCCAAACGGTCCAAGAATGAAAAAGAACCGGAGGTTCGACCTGGTAAGCCTGAGTCCAAACCTGCTGCTGCCCCAAAAGTCGAGGAGGAGATTTCCAAAGAGGAAGCGGATACGGAAAAAGAGGAGATTTTTGAACTGTCTTCGTCGCTTATGGATGAACCCCTGAAAACCAGGGACTACCCCAAACGACAGGAGGATGAGATTTTCAATCTAGGCGATGAGAGCCGATTTACCGGGGAAACGGGCGAAGAAGAAGCCGTAGAAATGGATATTCCTGAAGTTGTGTTAGCAGATGAACTGGAGGGCGACAGTGAAAGAGAGACCAGGGCAGTTGATGTGTCTAAACTGAAAGAAGCAGATGCTGAAGCTGCCAATGCTCCTGCACCAAAAGCAGGTGAAGTTGAACCTCAAGAAACTGAAGCCGAGCCTTTTGAAGATGTCGAAGAACTTGGCAAAGAATATGAACTCAAACCAGAGGATATCCTTATTGAGCCTCCAGCAGAGGCAGGTTTCGATGCGGCTGCCAGGGCAGAGGGTAGGACACCTGCCGGAGCCACATATTCGCTCTCCGGTGTCGATATCCCTGTCCATATTGATATCCCCAAAGATAAAAACGAAATAACAATTAACCTCAACCTCCAGATTGTTATTAAAAAAAAGAAATGAAATAGATTAGCGAAGCGATAAAGAAATTACAAACTAGAGAGATGAAGAAAAAAATAATTTGCTGCGTTGCCTGGATACTTTTTTCTGTTTGCGGTTGGATTTGCAGTCAGGGGGATGGATACGCATATGGGGAGGAACAAACACAGGGGTTGGGTAACCTGGCTGAGAAAACTGCCAATTGCATACTGGATTTTTTTAAAGATAAGTATAATGTTAAAACCGCAATCATAAATTTTGAAAATCTTTCCGGGATTTCGGACCTGGCAGCCCAGAGGTTCTATCAATTACTGGTTTCAAAATTAGAAACCGCGACTTCCAGTTCCTTCACTTACATCGATTTGATGATTAATTTCCAACAAGACAGGGGGGTATTCAATTTAAATCGAATTCATCTGCTGAATCATCTCATCTATATCAAGTTAACCCGGAACAAGACCAAAATCGGTGCCGG
>WVZO01000616.1 GCA_011772425.1 Candidatus Aminicenantota bacterium | reverse complement strand
CCCACATTTTCTGTAATGAACAGAGATAGTACCTCGTCTGAAATTACCTATTTTTTTTAATTTTTTGTACAAAGATTTTCTTTTTGCTTCTAACTTAACTATTTGATCATTCACGTTTTCCTCCACAATAACTGATAGCTTAATACGCTATCAGATTTTATAATAAAAAAAAGAGAATGTCAAATTTTAATCATAAATTTGTCTCAGACCCGTTACAAACCCCACATCAAAAAAGATGTAGCTCCTGGACCTGGTGATGAAAAAAAACCTTTAAAATTTTTCCATTGATGTCGTGGACTGAGTTGTGTTCTGTGATCGCAATATCCGTGAGAGGGTTGCTGGTTGAGATGACTGCAAGATAACTTGTAATTATCGCTTTTACTTCTGATAATTTTCGATTAGATTAACCAGTACCGGTCATCCGCTGTCGGTTAACCGTAGATTATCAGGCAACTATGTCAATGATTTTTTGCCTGGCCTGAATGCCACTAATATAAGACTAAGTTGGCAATAAGCAGTGGGCAAAGAGCTAAAAGCGCCTCGCGCCGTCAGGTGCGGTCTTTTGCCCACTGTAATTTAAAAGATTATTTCTTCACTATTTCGCAACATTAAAATCTCCTAAAATCAGGGTAAAATATTGTTTTAACAAAAATAAAAATTGAGTATTTTCAAAAAAATTCAACATTACAATATCCTACTTCCTGATGGCTAATTCCCCATGCCTAATTACTTAGTACCAACTGGTCAGCGGGTATTAACTCCTTGACCGAATAGTAAACCTTATCCCCCTTTGTTTTCTTTTGTAGGTAGATGTTGCATTTTTTTCCGATAATCTCCCCGACGGAGAATTCGTCTTCCGGCTCTTTACCCATAATAATGGTCATCCAGCGGTAAAATTTCGACTGCCTGAAGGGATTAGGCTTGACGATGCCGTAAAATGACCAGTGTTTCAATTCCCCCTGGGTTATGGTGAAGTTGAAACGCAAATACATGCCGTAAGGGCCATTCTCCTCTTTGACACTGGCGATTTTTGCCCTATAAATCCCGGATTTAATGTCTTTGAATTTGATATTCATTGGTATTCTCCATTTCCTATTCTCTATAGTCTATAGTCTATAGTCTACATCTACAGTCTACAGTCTACAGTCTACAGTCTACAGTCTACAGTCTACAGCTCTTTATAGGCAGCGTAGACATCCTCTTCGGTTAACACCTCTTTTTTTTCCAAAGCGCCCAGGGTTAAACACTTCAGTGCCAGAGCATTAATGATTCGGGGAATACCGGAAGAGTTGCGATGAATGGCATCAATGGCGTTTTGGTTAAATATAAGTTGGGATTCGGATTCGGATTCGGATTCGGATTCGGATTCGGATTCATTTCTGCCAGCCAGTTTTAAGTGATGCTTAATATAATCATGGGTTTCCTGTCTGGCCAGTGGAGTCAGACAAAATTTGAGTGTAATCCTCTGGTTGAAGGCTTGATGGATGGGGCTGAGCAGCCTGTCGCGCAGATGAGGTTGGCCCAGCAGTATGAAGAGAGCCGGGTCGAGCGAGTCCATGTTAAAGTTTGAGATAATCTGGAGTTCATAAAAATTTTCATTTTTTAGCAGGTGGGCTTCATCAAAGATGATAATAGGAACTTTTTGGTTATTTTGCACGTATTGTTTGATAGCTTTCTGGATGGATTGAAAGAGTTGTGACTTTTTCCAATAGCCCTGTGCACCCAGAGCCAGGGCCATCTGCCGATAAAATTCCGAGGTGCTGACGGTAGATAAGGGCAGATACAGACATTTGTAAAGGTTGGTGTTGATTTTTTCGCTGAATGCCCGAATGTGAAGAGTCTTTCCTATGCCGGGCAGTCCAGTGATTAGCATGATTCCCCGGTTCTGTTTCATATACTCCAGGCGCTGGAGCATTTCCTTTCCCGCCGCCGACAGGAAGATATTCTCACCGGCAATGTCCTTTCTAAAGGGCAATGTTTTAAAGTTATAAAATGCTTCAATCATTGGACCTGGTCCCCCTCTTGCTCTTTTCTCTTGCCTTTTTCTTTTATCCTTATTTTTTTATTTTCTTCATCTTCATTTTCATCTTCATTTTCATCTTCATTTTCATTTTCATTCTCATTCTCATCCTCATCCTCTTTATTGAATCTTATGCTCCATGCAGGGATATTGGCGTTCTGGTACGGCTGAACCTGCTTCAACTGGACTACCGGCTTGTCATCCTGGTATATGACCAATTGGTGAGGTTTATCCGAAGGGAATCGAATCTCAACGGTTTTACCGATAAAGCGGTGTGGACATTCATAGGTTTGACTGTTGACCGATATGGTAGAATCATTTTTGACTTTTCGTTTAATGGTGACCTGGAAGGCGCGGTCCAACTCTTCCTCTGCCACTCGTTTGATGGTACTGGATGTTGAGGTTGAGGCTGAGGTTGAGGTTGAGGTTGAGGTTGAGGTGTGGTTTGAATTTGAATTGAAATCTTGAATATAGCGTTCCATAGGTGTTTGGCCGATACCTGTGTGAAAATGTTTGTGGTACTCTTTTTCCAGCCAATGTTCAAACCGTTGGCTCAACTGTTCCAGGGAGTTTATCTCATCGATGGGCAATGTAGAGAGGAACTTTGCGCGGACGGTTCTGAAGAAACGTTCGATTTTTCCTCGTGAAGGGGAATCGTAGGGCCGGGAATGAATGAGGGCAATACGCAATCCACAGGCGGGCGCATGCTAACTGGAGATGGGAAGTGGAGAAAATGGAGCCGTTATCGCAGTAGATGCTTTTGGGCAGCCCAAAACGCCGGATTCCCTGTTTAAGGGCAACCTCCAGTGAGATGGAATTTTCATGGAGAAACCACCCCCGGGCGCAGATCATCCGGGAATGGTCATCGATGGCAGCAATCAGAAATACTTTGTGCTTTTTATTATGAGGATACTCCTGAAGACTGAGGTATGGACCATGCATGCAATCGGCCGTCCACAGCTCATTAATATGCTCCTTCTCAAATTTCTTCCTGGGGTGAGGGGGAATCTTATCTCTCAATTGATTATCCTTGATAAACTTTCTCAAGGTGTTTTCAGTGAAGTCACCCATTTGGATCTGGCCTTCGGCTACCAACATTCGATATAAGGCCGAATCGGTAAGAAAGGGAAACGAATCCAATGTTTCTTCGATGTCGCGGGCCAATTGATCATCAACTTTGCGGGATTTGCCTTTATCTTCTCTTTCTTTGGGCAGTAGGCCATCAAAACCAAAAAGTCGATATAGTTTTAACCAGACTTTGAAGGTTCCTGGTTTGTACTTGCGTTTGCCCAATTGAGGAACGTCATGCTGCTTTTGGGCGATTTTTCGAAAATATTTCATTTGAGCCGGCTCATTGCCGTGAAGCACCGGGGCAATAATGCCAAACCGGAACAGGGCAATTTCTTTTCTGGTTTTCTCGTCCATTAAAACACCTCCTTTTGTATTTTGTTATTTTGTTTTTTGTCATTTTGTCACTTATCACCGGATTAATTATCTCAAAATCGAGAGAAACGACCAATTCCACTTAGTGTGCAAATGAAAAAAAATATCAACATGTCCTGGGGTGGGGTAACGAAAAAGGATAATTTTTTTAAAAAAAATCCATTATCCCCTTATCCATATCCTCCCATATCCTTAACCGGGAAAAAAATCAGATAGTTGTGGGTGACGAGGTGGCGAAGCGGCTCAAATTTTGGATTATTTTGGGTTTTTAAAGAGACTTCTGCTTGTTGCTTGTTACTTCCTGAACTGGGAGGGAGTACCGAAGAGGAAGTAACTGTTACGAAAGTAAGAGCCACCGTTGAGATAGAAATCATATGAAAGAGCGCAGGGTCCCCTAATGGGGTAAAAAAGTTTATAACAAGAAAAATCCAGGGCAAACAGGAGAAAAGCTTTTATCTGTTGATTTTCATCAGGGGTCTGCAATTGAGCAATAAGTTCGGTGTAATATTGATTTGCTCTTTCTAAGACCATAATTTTGGCGATCGCTTTTTTGA